>JASHYD010000683.1 GCA_030043175.1 Xanthobacteraceae bacterium
CGGAACGGCGGTCCGCCGATATGGGCCACCAAACCGATCCGCAGCCGGGAGGCGCCGTTCAAGCCGACGGCGCTCGCTCAGGTCAGACTGCACGAGGTCTTTAGGACGCCCGCATCGACACCCATTGCGTGCCGACCGACAGCCCGCATCAAGATGAGCTTAGGTGTCCGCTTGGCGCTCGTTGCGCGGGCAGCAAGAAGATGGCTCCATCGTCTCGACGCCGGCGGGCCGCGATTGGCCGAACGGCTGAAGCACGACAGCGAACTTTCGTCGGCGCCACCCCGGATCGATAACGTCGGCGCGCAAGCTGCACGCCTGGGATGCCCGCATTGGGGGCGAGCACCGGCACTCAAGCGAGAGCTTGATCTCATCGGAGCGCGCTAGCGGCCGATGCGTTTCCCGCTCAATCCCTTGTTGGTGGGCGTCTTGCCGCCCAGGGGTCGGCGGCTGGGCACACGTTCGACGACGACGGTGCGCGGTGCGCCGGCGCGTCCGACAAAGGCAACAGTGTTGGCGTCCTTGCGCGACGTCGCAGCTTTGAGCACCTCGGGCTTGACTTGCTCGGGGGGCAGATCCATCAGGGATGCCGCGATCTCGATCTGCTCTTGCACGTTATCGGTCAATCCGCGAGCCGCCGCGACGGCCTCCGCGACGGTCGGGGGGTCGCGTCGAACGCGTCGAGGTCCGTATTTCGTTTTCCAGACTTCGCTCATTTGAATCCTTCGCTGTTTGCCCCTCTCTACGTGTCGCACCGCTTGTTTTATGTTTCTTAATAATATGACCGCGACGCCGCAGCGACCCACGAAAACGCTTATCCGCCGGCCGAGGTTTCAAAAAACGCATCCACCTCCGGCTGATGCCGAACGATGGTGGTTAAAATTGTTCGACTGTCAGACTTCGGAGCGCGGCGAGCGCAATGGGCCCAACTGGCCCCTAAAGATTCCGCCTCGACGGCGGCGCCGTGGCCGGCGGCGGTTGCGTAGCCGGGGACGGCGCACCGCTGGCAGAAGGCGCAGAGCCGGTTGGCTGAGTGCTCGCCGAAGAATCACCTCCGAATAACCGGCCGCCGGCAGAGATCGCCTTGCCAGGCAGGTCGATCACCCAGTTGACGGTGTTGCCGGTGGCGTTTGCGGCCGTTCCGGCCATCGATGACAAGGACGAGAACACGTTGGCGGCGAAACCCGGCGCGGCCTCGGTACCCGACGAAGCAGTGGGGGGCGTCTGCACGACAGGGTCCGGGGTCCCGGGCGGCGTGCCAGCCGGCGAGGGCGCGGCCGACGTGACGGCGGTGGCTGGAGGCGCGGCCGGCGTCGTCAGAGCTTCGGCACGCGCGCGAGGGGGCGCAGGCCGTGCAATCGGTAGCGGCGCGGTGCGATCCGGCGCGGCGCGATCCGGCGCGGTGCGATCCGGCGAGGTGCGGTCGGCCTTGACGGCGCCCTTGGGGTCGGCCGCCTTGCCGTCGTCGGCGGTGCCCTTGGGGTCGGCCGCCTTGCCGTTGTCGGCGGGGTTTCCGGCGGGTCCGCCGTCGATCGGACGCGCCGTCAACGTCGGCCGCACCTCGGCGGGCTCCTGCGGATTCTCGCGGCGGGCCTTGAGCATCTCGCGGGTGAGCCCGCGACGCTCCTCGGCGGACAGGCCGTCGCCTTGCGGCGCGAGGTCGGTGAGAAACTCCGAGGACGACGGTGCGTGGGAAACATGGACCGCATAAAGCACCGACGCCGCAAGCCCGCTCGCAACCGAGCCCAGGATGACTGTCAGCAGGAGCTTGGAAGGAAATCGTGCCAGATTAGTCCCAGCCGGTTGCATTTCACCCCATCCTCCGCGACAGGCGCTTCAACCATTCGTTTCTGGCAATTTGGTGTTCGCGCTCCGTGCAACGATCCAAACGCTAGTGTTTCCGAGGTGAACGGACCGTGAATGAGCAAGGGCATCGGGCGGCCCGTCGAATAGTGACCGCAGTTTGATACCATAACCGAACAAAAATAGCCAGAAAGGAGCCGCAGAAACGCCAATGCGTCTAACCGACGCGCCATGTGTGCACAACCCTTCAAAAGCCGGCGCGATATCCCATCACTCGTCTCGGCTGCAGGGCTGTACGTCGGCGAACCCGTCAGAGGTTTTCCCGCTTCGGGGCCACCGCGGGTCTCGCTTAACAAGTCAATCATCGCAACCGGTCCGAGTTTGGCTCGGCCGATGGCGCAGTTCGACCACCGACTCAACCCACCCTGCCGCGCCACAATGGTCAAACGTCAAATCGTGGACGGGCATGACCAAGAACGTCATTGAGTCGGCGGCGCAGGCGGCGCTCATCACGTCTTTGCCGCCGCCATGTCGCTGAACAGCACGCCGCCCTTCGCCTTGTCTTCCTTGGCCGACTCCACGATGGTGATGGTCACCGCGCTCGCATCAACCTTGTAGTTCTTCACGACCGCGTCGGTGAAATCCTTGATCAGGCCGCGCTTCTGTTCGATCGACCGGCCACCAAGCGCATAGAACACGACTTCCGGCATCACGCCCTCCTGTTATTTGACCGCAAACGGCCGCTTTCATCCTGGCATAATTCGACACTATACGTCATGGGCTCTACGTATTACCCTCCGGCGCCTTCCGCGCGCAGCATCCAAAACACGGCGAGGAGCTCGTTGCGGTGATGTTGAGCCATATCTTCGGCCTCATGGCTAGGCTTGTCTCGGCCATCGGGCGTCTGGAAGGGTAGGGTGGGGGCAGACGTGGATGCCCGCGACAGCGAGGGCATGACGGCGAAGAGGTGCTTCCATCATCGAAACACGCTGTTGGGGTCCAACAAGGAGGAGATTTGAAAATGAACATGCAGACCAAGATGCAGGACATCGTCGGCCTGACCAAGGTCGCGCCGCTGTCGCGGCGTGGGTTCATGACAGCATCCGCCGCTTCTGCGGCTGGATTTACGCTCGCGGCCGGCCCCGTGCGCGCCGATGCCATCAAGACTGATTCGAGCGGCCTTACGGCAGGCGACACGAAAGTGGCCGTCGCAGGCGGCGATATGCCGGTCTATTACGCTCGCCCGGCCGGCGTTGCCAATCCGCCGGTGATCCTGGTGGCTCAGGAGATCTTCGGTCTGCACGAGTACATCAAGGACGTGGTCCGTCGGCTCGGCAAGCTCGGCGCCTTCGCGGTGGCGCCCGATTATTATTTCCGCAAGGGCGATCTCACCAAGATCACCGACATTCCGGCGCTGCTGCCGATCGTAAACACCAAAACCGATCAAGAGCTGTTTGCTGATCTCGACGCCACCGTGGCGTGGGCGAAGTCGCAGGGCGGCGACACCGCGCGGCTCGGCATCATGGGTTATTGCCGCGGCGGCCGCACGGTATGGCGCTATTCAACGCACAACGGCGCCCTCAAAGCAGGGGTCTCTTTTTACGGCACCGTTGCTGATCCGCCCAACGACGCGATGCCGATCAACGCACTCGCCTCCGCAAAGGAGGTCAAGGAGCCGGTGCTCGGCCTCTACGGTGCGGAGGACCAGGGTATTCCGGTCGAGCAGGTCAAGCAGATGGAAGCTGCCCTCAAGGCCGCGGGCAAGACTGCCGAATTCAAGGTCTATCCGGGCGCGCCCCACGGCTTCCATGCCGATTACCGGCCAAGCTATCGCCAGGAAGCGGCCGAGGACGCCTGGAAGCAGATGACCGCCTGGTTCAAGAAATACGGCGTGCTGTCGTAGGCGGCCTGCCTTGCGGTTGGGACCTGGAGCGCCGGCGGTCCCGCCGCTCGATGATCAAAACAAGCTCCGCCGTCTTTGAAAATAGGAGCGGCGGAGGCTTTCGCGGCGGCCGTTTTGCGGGAGCCACGCCGCATTTTCGGAGTGCCGGATCAG
>JASHYD010000684.1 GCA_030043175.1 Xanthobacteraceae bacterium
TCCCAGGCGCAAACGCAATATCCCAGCTGCCGGAACTCATCCGCGCCAGCGCCCAGGCGCCTTGATCCACCACCGTTGGCACTCTTAAATCCCGATCGAGAGCGCGGGCAAAGCACGCCACGAGTTTTGCCCCTATAGCCTGGCTGGGGGCGCCAGGATTCGAACCTGGGGATGGCGGAATCAAAATCCGTCACTTATTGTTGAAATCGTTGAGTGTTTTTGTAAAAGACCGCTATAGGCAGGCAATATAGCGGTGTAAAACGCAAATAGGACCGAGATCGCAGGGGAGGCGGATAACATCGTCTTCCCAAGACGCACATCCCTGTCACTCCATCTCAGGTAGCGCCAAGTCGAGTATTGGGGACGCCCACCGCGTTTGTAGCCTGGCTCGCATAGTGCTTGACCTCGAACCAGCCCCCACGAGACTAGCCATTCGAACAGCGAGGGCATTTCTGCCTCTGCCGCAATCCGCCCGATATGAGGCGGCGCACGACGGCCGCCGGCTCAGGCAAAAACCACTTCTTTGCGAGCATCGGCGTCGAGCGCTGCCTGCGTTGCACCTCGCGGATAAAGACGATCGAGGTCGGCTGCGTAAGCGAGACGGCGGGAGTTCATTGCGGAGCTCGGGGCGGCCGCACAGCCGCTGGCGGCGCGAGCCCAACATGCCCGTCATAGTCTATCTCAGCACCAGGTCGGCTGAATCCGACAGGTCAATGTCCGCATTCCGGCGCGGCCTCAGTTGATTGGGTTTCGAGGAAAGGATATCACCATTGAATACCGCTTCGCTGACGGCCAATATGACCGCGTGCCGACGCTGGTGACCAAGAGGGTGCGCGCCGCCGCCCCCCAACCGCCCGCATCATCATGGCAGGAGCTGCAGGCCTCACGAATTCCCGTCGTGTTCAGTACCGGCGGTGTAGCCGAGGGCTGGTTTGCGAGTTTCGATCGTCCGGGCCGCAACTTTACCGGCGTCAGCACACCTGTAAGCGAATTTAACCGGTCGGGGCCGGCCCATTCTTCGTCACGCGCGCAAAGCTCATCGACGACCTCGCCCCCCGCCATACCCGCCGCGAGTTGCCGAAACCGGCGGACTGATGAGCTATGGCTATGACGTTGCCGATACATACCGACAGCTCGGCATTTACACGAGCCGCATTCTTAGGGGACGAGCCCCGCCAACTGCCGGTGTTTCAGTCGACCAAGTTGCAACTGATCCTCAATCTCAAGACCGCCGAGGCCAGATTCCCTGATCGGCGGGCGCAGCCGCTCCACCCGGCTACTGAGCCTGCCCTAACGGCCCAAACTCCGGCGGGGGCGTGCGATGATGCGTAGCGGCCTCGTAGGCCGACGCGATCCGAAACAGCGTGGCCTCGCCGAACGGCATGTCGAGGAAATCGATTCCGACTGGCAGCCTCGCCGGAACCGGACCGACCATACGCGTCCCACCGGGGGCCCCGGCATCGCGAACGCGATCGAAGACCTCGGTCGTGAATCCCGCCGGGACGGTGATCGCCGGAAAGCCCATGGTCCCGAGCAGCGTCCAAGCCTGATGCGACCTCCCGTTCACATCGGGCTCGACCGGGGCCTTGATGAGGGCCGGGGGAATGTTTCCGGTCGGATAGGTCACGGCATCGAGGTTGAGCATGGCGAGGCATTGCATCATGGTCTGCTGGATCGCCTGCCGGGCGAAATCCCGATCCCGCAGATCAAGCGTCATCGCCTTGTCGGTTTCTTGCAGGACCGCCTTGACGTCGCGGAACCTCGTGTCCCGCCCGAATGTATCGGCGTAGTAGCGCGACTTGTTGATGAGGTCGGTGAGGTTCTTGATGTTCGCGTCGCCCCGCGTCTTGAGATAATGGTTGAAATAGTACTTGCTCTCGCCGAGCGCATCGCCGGTCCTGCCGAAATCGCGGATCGTGAGCTTTTTCGGAACGCGCGACGGATCGTCGTAAAGTGCCGCCAGTGCCGAGACGTGGTCGACGCCGTCCGGAAACAGCGCTGGAAACTGCCGGATGAAGAGCGCGTTGAGGTTGCGGGGAATGTGCTGGTCGATGCAGCCTTGAAATAGCGCGCCGCTCTCGCCGGGATCGACGATGGTGGCGCCGAGCTTGCGGAGGTCGCCGATGGCTCTGTCGACGATATCGATCGACTGATGATCGGCCGAGGTGAAGAGCTTCTTATCCATGAACTCGCGAACGACGCCGATGCGGGTTCCTTGCAGGCTCCTTTCTCGTGCGAACTGGGTGTAACCGTCCTTTGGTATCCGGCCGACGCTGTAGACGGTGAGGTCATCCGCCGGATCGTAGCCGGCGATGACGTCGAGGATGCGGGCGACGTCCTCGACGCTGCGACAGGCCGCGCCATTGCGATCGTTGAGCCCGCCGCCGCCGATCATCCCGTCGCGGCTAACCAGCCCCTGCGATTGCGAAAGGCCCACTCCGTTGTTGAAACGCGACGGCATGCGGATCGATGGGCCGCCCTCCTCCGAAATCGTGCACGTCACGAGGTTCGCGGCGACCGACGAGGCCGAGCCGCCACTTGAGCCGCCAACGTCGCGCGCCGTGTCGTAGGGGTTGCACATGGTGCCGCCGAAGGCGCTCCTGCTGCCGGAGGCATATTCGCCGAGATTGGCCTTTGCCAAAATGATGGCGCCGGCGTCCCGCAGGCGCTTCACAAGGGTGGCATCGCGCGGGGGACGATCATTGGCATAATCGGCGTCCCCACCGCCGGTCGTGCGCATGTCGTAGGTGTCGAGCAAATCCTTGATGCTCAGCACGACGCCGTGGAGCGGGCCGATCAACTGCCCGGTCCTCGCGAAATGGGCGTCGAGCGCGGCCGCGACCTCGAGCGCGTCCGGCATTTTCGGGTCGTCGTCAACGCGGTCCGTCGCGCTGCGGGCCTTGCGATCGTCAAACCCCCATGCCTTGCGCGACGCCGGACGGAGATTAAGGGTCATCAGCGCATTGATGCTGCCGGCATGCGGGATCGGCGTCACGGGCCCGAGAATTCCCTGCGGCTCGCTGACGCACGTTCCGTTGAAGGCCTTGATGCGTGCGAGATACATGCCGACCAGCTCGGTGGCCGTGAGCTGCCTTGCCCTGATGGCGCTTTGGATGTCCGCGATGGTCGTCTCGACGACCTCGAATTTTTTCGCGCCGGTTGCGGCAGGCGATTGCGCCTTAGCCGAGGTGCCGATGCATGCTGTCAGCATGATCACCAAGATGGCGATGTGTCTGCCCCACATAACTCTCCTCCGTCTCCGGCCGGCCGAGCGCGGGGTATCGCGCATGGCCGCAGTCGCAATGTAGCGTCGTGCGGGGCAAGCCGTCGAGGCGGAAGCCGGTGGTGCAGCAGGCATCGTGGCCCATAGCC
>JASHYD010000685.1 GCA_030043175.1 Xanthobacteraceae bacterium
GGCATCCCGAAGCCGAGGCAGGTGGCGCCGCGCCAATCGAAGAAGCCGCCCTGCTCTTGCGATTTGAGGTTGGTTTCAAGAATCGCCTGGTATTCGGGCGTGAGCGGCGCCTCTTGGCCCTTGCCCCATGGTTTGGTCGGATCGAAGGAGGGCTGCCCGCCGAAGGTGCCAACGCGCAGGACGCCTCGCCACTGCCCCTTCCAATCGGGGTACTTGACCTCCTCCCCGGCCGCGACGGCGCCAGCCATCATCGCCAGCAATACCGCAAGCGGCGCGACTTTCAGCGCCAAGGCGCCGATCGTGCTTCGGTCACGCATGTTTCCCTCCCTGCGAGCGCCGCTTGTTATGCGGCTTGACCTGTTGGGCTCTCTCCGGGATCGAGGCTCGAGCCCGCAAGAGGGTAACCGAAATCCGCAATCAGCGCTTCAGCCGCCGGTCCCGGGATTTTCGGCTACGCTCAATCCTGATTATACCGCTGCGAGCGATGCCGTTGGGCCGCATGGCGGGGAGTCTATCATCGGGGCTGCCAACGGGCTGCCAGCAACTCGGCGCAGAGCGGCTACTTTCGGGTTTGCTTGAAATATCGCAGATCGGGCGGCGGTTGGTCCTTTTTGGTCGGCATCAGCAGGCCGTCGCCGGACAGGAAGTAATTTTCCTTGCCGATCACCACATGATTGTTGGCCTCGTCGCAATTGTAGTCCTGCCACAATTCATTGCGGTCACGCCGATAGGTCTTGGTGATCGTCCATGGCCGGGTCAGCGCATGATCGATCGACGTGATCTGATTGTGCATGAGGTCTGGATTGTCCTTGTCCAGCGAAATCCGCTCGAGGATGATCGACTCGTCGTCCGGATGCAGCGGCAGCCCGCTGTTCTCGTAGGTGCGCGGGCCCTTGAAGTTGCGGGTTTCCACTTCAAGGGTGTCGTAGCGGCCGTCGCCGTCGGTATCGAGCCATTTGCCGATGGAGTAGCCCTGATAGCTCGGCTCTTGATTTTTCGGAAATTCGCGGCCGTCGGTATAGATGCGCCGCGGCATGAACGCCTCGAAATGGACGTAGGTAACGGTCGGCGTTATCACAAACGCGATCGGGAAGGTCGCGGTCATGATCCGCGGCACGCCGTTGCTGACGCAAGTTACGTGGGGGTCGTTGCCCTGGCCGCCGGCTGCCTGATCCTTGATGCTCGCCTCCAGGACGGCCTGGAATTCCGCCGTGAGCGGGGCCTGTTGTGCGAGCCCAGTCGCCTTGCTCTGATCCCACTGGGTGCCAACCCCGCGCGGCCGTTTCCATTGTCCGCCCCAATCGGGATATTTCGATTCATCATGAGCTTGCGCGCCGACAACGGCCGCGCATAGCACCGCCATCAGAGTTGCGCCGATTGCCATCGAACGGGACATGAGACTCCCCCTTAGGATAAAATCCGGCCGCCGACGCGCCGCATGCCCCACCGTAGCCCGGATAATCCACCGGTCCGGCCCTGGGTTGGGCCCCGATGATGAACTCAAGCGAAATTCCGGGATCGGCGGTTCTGTCTGCAACGCCGGTCGGGGACTTCATCGCTCAATCCGGCAGATACAGTTCCTGAAGCTTCCGCGGGCTGCCCTTCGTCAACAGCACGAGAATACACCGATCGTAGCCCGAAGCGGAAGTGTAGGCGGACGTTCGCGGATCGTCACGAATTGGCAGGCCGCCGCGATTGCCGTCAACCGCGTGTGTCGCGCGGAACGATGCCGATTTGCTGGAGCCAATCTTTGAACGAAAATACACGTTCGTTCCGATGTGCGCTCCGGCGGGCAGCCGCGGTCTCGCCTCGCGCATGTTTGCGTGCCGCAGATGCCGCAGGTCCTTCGGCGGAAGGCGGGGCGGCCGCAGATGGCGCGCGAGAGGCAGCCGTCTGAGCGGTCGATGCTTTGCCGGGAGGCGCGAGCGCGCGCGGCAGCAGGGCCGTCGAAACTTGGGCGGGGGCAGGCCATGACGGCTCCGCAAGGCGAGCACCGGGCGGGGACCCGTCCAATTTGCCAAGCGGCGCGCCGCTGACTTGGGCGGGACTTAAGTCCGCCTGCGCCATCTCCGTGGCGGTTGAAACGCCGCGCTCGGGCGTCAGCTGGTCGGGGGTCGTAATCGGCTGGGTTGCCTGGGCCGCAGGTTGCGGGTCCGCGCCGATGGCCCGTGCGGGCGTCCGCAGCAATTCGGGCCGGACCACCTGCATCTTGGCGGCCGTGCCGGGAGGCCGCGCCGCGCCTTCGTCAGGGGTAGCCATTATTGAATAAAAGGCCGCGCCGAGCGTGAGAGGCGGCAACAGCAGCGCGCAGGCGCCGACGCGAATCTGCGCCCAATTGTCTCGTCGGGCGATGTTCACCCGTATGGCTCGGACGATCGGATTCATGTCGCTCGTTAACGTCAGAGTCATATTCACGACATAGAACAGTATCGCCGCGAGCACGACTTGTAAAACGATCGCGCGAGGGGCGTGTGCACAAATGTGAATGCCGACGCAAAGGGGCGTCCTGACGTCCCGGCTCGACTCCGGCTGGGAAGTTGGCAAGCAAACCGCTATATTGCGGGCATGCGGTATTCCTTGCGTTCCCCGTTCGAGCACGGACCGTCGGGCCGGCGCCGGTTTCGCGCTGTTCCGGTGCGTACCATGGTACCCAACCTGATCACCCTTCTGGCCCTATGCGCGGGTCTGACGGCAATTCGTCTGGCCGCAGAAGCCACGTTTGAATGGGCTGTCTATGCGATCGTCTTCGCCGCTGTGCTCGACGGCCTTGACGGGCGGGTAGCGCGGCTCCTCAAAGGCACGTCGCGCTTCGGCGCCGAGCTCGACAGCCTCGCCGATTTCGTGAATTTCGGCGTCGCCCCCGGCGTGACGCTCTATTTCTGGGGCCTGCATGAGGCCAAGTCGGCGGGCTGGATCGCGGCCATGGTCTTTGCGATCGCGGCCGGACTGCGGCTCGCCCGCTTCAACGTGGCAATCGATGATCCCAATCGGCCGCCCTGGGCGGCGAATTTTTTCGTCGGCATGCCGGCTCCGGCGGGCGCCATCACGGTGCTGCTGCCGGTCTATGTTCATTTTCTCGGAATGCCGGCGCTGGCATTCATGGTTCCCGTCACGCTTGTATATACGCTTGCCATCGCATTGCTGATGGTCTCCCGTTTGCCGGTCTATTCGGGCAAGAAGGTCGGAAAGCGCGTGCCGCCCGACCTTGTGCTCCCCCTATTCATCGGCGTCGTCGTGTTCTTTGCCCTGCTGATCGCCTATCCTTGGGCGGTGCTGACAATCGGCACCGTGCTATACCTCGTATGCCTTCCGTTCGGGTGGTTGTCACATCGTGACTATATGCGTCGCGAGGCGGCGGCGAGAGCCCAGGGCCAGAGCGCGGAGCCGCACGACAAGCCTGCCGAACCTGCCGGCGACGTCTCAACGCCGTCGAGCGGTCGTGCCGCCATAGTGCCGTTCGAACGCGGCGGCGAGCGTCCGCCCCGCCGGTGACCCGAACCGCACTGCGCATTCGAGGGAGTTCGTTACGCAAGGACGGCTTCCTCGGCGAGCGATGACAGTCCCGCGGCGATTGCCTCCACGGCTGCGGCGCTCTGCGGCCCGAGGCCATGACGGTCGGCGAGCCAACGCGCGTCGTTGTAGGTCAGCCACGCCTTGCCTTCATCGTCCTCCCAGGCGAGCGCCTTCACCGGCAGGTCAATTCCGGCTGTCTGGCGATCTACCATTAAAGGCGTGCCGCCACGCGGGTGGCCAAAAATGACGAGCTCCGTCGGACGGAGCTGCAGGCCGGCCTTTGCGGCCCCGTCGGCATGATCTATGCGCGCGAACACAGTCAGACCGCGCCTTGTGGCTCCCGCGACGATGCGATCGATCGTTTCTGATACCGAAACCTGGCTTCGGATTGTGACAAGGCCAGTGGTTTGCATGGCAATCTCCTATCGCGGATCAGGCAGGTGCGCGCAATGTTTGTAATTAAAGCTTCCGGCACGGGCGTTTTCAGGCCTTCCCCAGCGGGTGCCCCGGCATCAGTTCGTAGGGATGCTGCCAGCCCGGCAGCGCCTTGATGCGTTCCATCCAGGCGCCGATTGCCGGATAGTCATTGGCGATATCGAAGCCGAACTCTTCCGGCGGATAGTACATGTAGCCGGCGAGCGAGATGTCCGCGATGGTCGCACGCGCGCCCAACAGGTAGGGGTCCGTGGCGAGCCGCTTGTTGACGACGCCGAGATTGTTGGCAAGGCGGCCCTTGAGGAACGCTTCGGCGCCCGGGTCTCGCGCCGGTGCGAAATTGCGCAGGAAGCGATAGGGCCCGAGAAAGCCGTTGACTTTCTGATTATCGAAAATGATCCAGCGCAGACATTCCAGGCGCTCGTCCTCGTTCTGGGGTTGGAACGCGCCGGTGCGGTCGGCGAGATAGGTGAGGCAGACGCCGGATTGGCTGAGCTTTCTCGCGCCGTGGACCAACACAGGTACCTCACCCATTTCATTGATCTCGGTGCGGAATTTCGCGGTGCGCGACTCCCCGCCGGCGAAGAAGTCCACCCAGATCGGTTGCCATTCCGCGCCGGTCAGGGCGAGCATCAGGGCGACGCGGTAGGCATTGCCGGATTGGGCGAAGCAGTAGAGCTGGTACTCGGGCGCTGGGGCCATTGGGACGCGTCCTCGGTCACAAATGAAGCGGGCAGGTCGCAGTGGCGGGGAAATGAAGATTGCGCACTCTATCTCGCCTGACCAGGTCTGCCAGTCATCGTCGCGCCCATGGCACGCAGGTCGTCATGCGTTAGCCAGACGGTCTCGCCTTCGCGCGTATTGAGCATTTTTTCGGTGATTGCGTCCAACAGACCAAGCTCCTTGACGACCCGCACGACCGCCGGGATTTCGCCCGCAGGTTCCTGTTTATCGGCTGCCCCCGGAGCCCCCACCGTTGCCGAGACGCTTACGTATTTCTGGCTGCCAGCAATGAATGCAAGAAAGCAGGCTGCAGCGCATGTCGCGCCGCTGGCGACCACGGTTGCGACTTTTGCATTTTGAATGACGCCCGCGAGCCTGGCGCCTTCGAGCATGCTGCCGCCAGGCGAGTTAAGCCGTATGCCCGACACGGGCCGGGCCGAAGTAATCGATGCTCTGATGATGTCTCGCAGCCTGCCTGCGTCGCCGTCGGCTAGCTCGCCATTGAGAAGCACAATCGTCCGGTTTTCCCGGGAGAGAGTGGTCGTCAGGTCGGCAGCCGAGGCCGAACAACATGCTGCCGCAACGCACGCAACCGCAAATACGGACCCCTTCACAGCCCGGCACCACCCTAAAATCCGCCCCTTTCTCGACAATTACACCCGCTGGCCGGTGGCCACAATCGCTTGGAGACAATTTTGCCTGGCCGCGCGGTTCCGTCGCGGGATGGTTCCGTCGCGGGATGGTTCCGTCGCGGGATATGGAAAGTTGCCGGGCCAGTGACGACCATCAGGCGGAAAGGTCGAACCGTGCTCGGAGACGGCGAGGCGTCACGATCGGTTACGCGCTGCGTGCCGCAAGGCGATAGGACGCCGATACGGTGGCGGGGGTTGCACATCGTTCCCGTGAAAAAAGGCGGCTGAAGCTGATGGGCTCGCCGTGGCGGGGCCGCGGTCGCGGGCCCGATCGGGCCCGATCGCCCGGCCAAGGTCAGGATCGATGGCCAGAACTGGCGTTTGGAAGAGCGACTCGGTGGAGGTGCGGATCAACACGTTCAAGGCCGCCGGCGCGGGAAGTTCTGACGAAAACTTCGCTTCTCGCTGATCCGCTGTGAGCTTCGATTAAATTTTGAGCAGACGCAGGCCGCCGGGTGGCACCTGGCGCCATTGGCAATTTCCGAGGCGTCGCCACTTCGCTCGCTTGGCATCATGTATTTCTTTTGTTTTCCAATATATTACGTACGGCGTCGCAGATCGCGGCGGGGGCCAGGATGGTCGCTGCCGCCTTATTGGGCGGGCGACACTGCCCGATTCTTGGCCATCAGGATGTTATTTTGGCCATGGCCATGCCCGCGCGGTGGGCCGGTTCCGAATTCAGAAGGCGAACAGCGCCGCAGCCGGTGGCACGCTCCTTGCCCCATTCGCTCGACGCGAACGGTGCCAGATCGCTCGCGTACCTTTCTGCATCAATCAGAGGATTCCGAGATGGTCAATTTTTTCCCAGCGATCGCGGTGCGACCGCAATCGCGCCGGTGGTTTGCGGCCGCGGCCGGACTCGTCCTGGGCCTGGCGGCGGCGCTGCCCGCCGAGGCGCAGGACACCATCAAGGTAGGCATCCTGCATTCGCTTTCGGGGACAATGGCGATCAGCGAGACCACCTTGAAGGATGTCATGCTGATGCTCATCGATGAACAAAACAAGAAGGGCGGTCTGCTTGGCAAAAAACTTGAGCCGGTGGTGGTGGACCCCGCCTCGAACTGGCCGCTGTTCGCCGAAAAGGCGCGCGAACTGATCAGCAAGGACAAAGTGGCCGTCGTGTTCGGCTGCTGGACCTCGGTGTCGCGCAAGTCGGTCCTGCCGGTGTTCAAGGAACTCGACAGCATCCTGTTCTATCCGGTGCAGTATGAGGGCGAGGAGAG
>JASHYD010000686.1 GCA_030043175.1 Xanthobacteraceae bacterium
GACGGGTGGGCGTCGTTATTGACCGAAGATGACCCAGAGCCAGCCTTTCGGACCGCTCCTTTACTGTCCGATCCAGCGGGTGTTTATTTTTTGCCAAGTGCCGTCGGCACGGATTGCTTCAAGTCCCTTGTTCAAACGGGCGAGAATTTCTGCCTGCTTGCCTTTTGGTGCACCAATCACGAGCGGGACCTCCAGAAACATCTTATGTGGCATCGTGATTTGATCCGCATAAAGCTGACTCGCGATGATCGCGCCAGCGTGGTAGTTCAGCGCCGCGGCGTCGGCCTTTCCCTCTACCACTTGTTTGAGACTCTGCGCATAGTCCGTTGTGACCGATAGATTCACGTTCGGGACGGTTCGCCGAATGATGGCAGCGACTGGACCGGTCTGTGGGGTGACGACAACCTTTCCCGACAATGCCATTAGACCTTCCGGCGTTGGATTCGGAGCGCGCACGAACAGGGCACCCCCGGTTGTCACCACCGGGGCACTCAGATCGAATGTCGCCATACGCTCGGGAGTCGCCGCCATCAGCAGCGCATCAGCGCGACCTTCGGTCAACGTCTGCCCCATCTGTTCGAGGGGAGCTGCGACGAATTCTAGTTCGATTCCAACGCGCGCCGCGGCCGCATGAAGAATATCGATTGCAAGCCCCTCAGACTTTCCGTTTTTGAACTCGGCAAACGGCGGAAAGGGCTGATTATAGGTGACGCGAAAGGTTTCTGCGGCACTGACACCAGTTGCTGCGCTGAGCGCACTTGCACACGCAACCAGCGCCGCGACCACGTACTTGGCAAAGGTGATCGGTCGGATCATAACGCCCTCGAGGAATTGCGACGGATATAACGATAGAGCATTCAGCTCATCCTGCGAAGACCGTGCGATGGCAGCTGCGATTCCCGGATTTGACCCGACCCGGAGGAAGGGGTCAGCACAAGCCATCGGGCTCATTAGGCACCAGCGGATCTGCGGGCGCAACGACACACCGGCGCTGCCATTAAAGCAGCACCGAAACAGTTGTCCCCTATCGACCCGCGTCGCGCGAAATGAGCCTCTGGTCGCCGGATCGAAATCTCAAAACGGCAGCAACTGAGTTCAAAAGAAGCGAGTAAAGGCTTGCGGGACCCGAGCACGAGCGAAGCGAGTGCGAGGGGGACTAAATGCTCCTGCATGCGTGCTGTATAGCGCGGGGTGATTGGGTCCGCTCTCCGTGTGTCCACGACCGAGAGTCGTCGCGTATTTCGGACGCGTGCGCGGAGACCTCGATCTTCGCCGGGCCCGGGGTCCCCATATTTTTGGGTCCCCTTGCTCGCCATTGCCAGCCAAAAGGCCCCTCGGTTTCCCGCTGCTCCCGGCGTCGATTTCAGCCGGGTCTGATGGGACCCGATGGATGTGTTGGTGACTGTTGGGCGGGCAGGGCCGGAGCGTTGTTGACGCGACACCGCGCATCGTTCCCGGCGTCCGCCGCTTTCTTCAATGCGTCCACGGAACACGTTGCGTGTAGGCGAAGTTGTCCGCGTAACTCTGGATGACACGCTTTGGCAGAGCAGGCTCGAACACGCGATATGCGATGCCGTTCTGTTCGCAGTAGGCGATGGCTTCTGCCTTGGTGTCAAAGCGCAGCCGTACCTGTTGCCGGACGTCGGCTGAACTGGTCCACCCCATCAGCGGCTCGATCGCTTTGCGCGACGCCTGTTCGAAGTCGAGCACCCACGATTTGGTCTGGGCGATGGAGCGCATGGCGTTCTTGGTGGGGCCGTATATGCGTGCGGTGGTCATGTTTCTAGCAACGCTAAAAGGCCGCCGGCGGTTCATCGATTCGTCTTCACCGCGAAGATGCGTCGGCTGGCCGAGCGCGGATCGAAGCCCAGCGCCCGCACGCGATGCGCCTTGCTGCCAGCGGGGGACCAGCGTGTCGATTTTCGCCCGGGGGGCCTTTCGGGGCCGAAGCGGTGTGCTGGTCGTGCAGCAGACGCTAGTCGGCGCCTAGCGGGGCAAGGGCCCGACGGCCGCGCTCCTGCCTACGTCGCCCCATCAATGTCCCCAGGCAAAGCGGCCACAGGGTCGTGTTCCGTGACTCGATGCGGTTTGCCGCAACTTCGCTGGTCCTTCTGCTTTCGAAGGCAGACCGACACTTGGCGGTGGGTGTCGTCTTTTACCGAAATGGGAGCGGACGCAACAGGGTGCGTAACTCACCGACTAAGCGGCGGCGTGCTAGCTGGCTGGTGGCGATGGTGCGTGGCCTGCTCGTACGCATAAGCAACTCTAATGAGCTGCGGCTCGCTCCAGGCCCGCCCCAACAGTTCTAAACCGACCGGCAGTCCGTCCGGTGTGAGGCCGCCTGGAACCGTAATGGCCGGCAGACCAGATTGGGAGCTAAGCCGACAGTTTGGGTCCAGCTGCGGCTCACCAATCAGTTTGGCCTTGCGGCGGATTGTAGGATAGGCCAACACATCCACGCGATTATCGGCCATGGTTTTGTGGATCGCCTCCTGCAGGATGTTGCGGTTGACGATGCGCTGCAGATATTCCTTGGTGTCGCGTGATTCGATCATCTGCGAGTTGGTCAAGCCCTGCTGCAAGCTCGCATGATATTTCCCTGACGCCAGCACCTCTTCGAGGGAGTGCATTGGTGCGTTCGGACGAGTCACCAGATAAGCGTTGAAATCGAACTTGAAGTCTTGCGCGATTATTGAGAGTCGATCGTCAGCAATCAAATCTGTCAAGCCGGGGATTGTAACATCGACGACCTCTGCGCCTTGAGTTTTCGTTTCGTTTACCGCCTGTCGCACCACCGTGGCGACTTCCATATCCTCCGGGTCCGAGCCGAGCAGGGCGGTCACTAGACCAATACGAGTACCGCGTAAGCCGCTGAGCTGAAGGAAATCTGTGTAACTCTTGGGAATGTTGCCCACACTCGTGGCGGTCTGCTTATCGGTGGGGTCATAGCCGACAATCGTATCGAGCACGATAGCAACGTCGGTTACGGTGCGTCCGATGGGCCCGCCGATGTCCTGGGTGCTGGACAGTGGGATGATGCCGCTACGGCTGGCGAGCCCCTGGGTTCCCCTTATTCCCACTAGACTGTTGTGGGCGGAGGGGATGCGGATCGAACCGCAGGTGTCACTACCCATGCCCACTGCTGCGAAGTTGGCGGCGATTGCAGCGCCGGTGCCACCGCTTGAGCCACCTGGGTTGCGGTCGAGAGCGTACGGGTTTCGGGTCGCACCGAATAGCGAGCTTACCGTGGTAATGCCCCTGGCAAACTCGTGCATATTCGACTTGGCGATGATGATCGCGCCGGCAGCGCGGAGCTTTTTCACCAGATAGGCATCGTCGGGCGGTACAAATCCGGCAAACGCCTTAGAACCATCGGCGGTCTGCATTCCGACGGTCTCATAATTGTCCTTAACGATCACTGGAATGCCGTGCAGAGCGCCGCGCGTAGTTCCCGCCCTCCGTTCCGCATCCAGGGCGGCGGCCTCCGCAATCGCGTTTGCGTTGACAACGCTGATTGCATTTAATTCCGGACCGCGCTGGTCGTACGCTTCAATGCGAG
This sequence comes from Xanthobacteraceae bacterium, assembly GCA_030043175.1. The sequence goes on from JASHYD010000686.1 coordinate 3,560, forward strand.
CCAGATACATTGAAACCAAGTTTCGCGACGTGATGGTGCCCGCCGCGAGCGCCGCTTGCAACTGCGGGATTGTCGCTTCCATCAGTTGAAATGAGTATGAGGGTGTCTGAGCATTTACGCCCTGCATAAAGACACCAGCCAGCAATGCAAATGCCCGCAACAGATCAACCGCAGCGCATCTCACGGATTTCAATTGATTCATCATCGGCTCCCCCACGCTGTCTCGGGACCAAAACCGCCCGGTGCGTGCAGCACTGCAGAAGATTACATCGACTGCCAGCGCGTCCGATAGGGGTTGCGGCACGCATTGGCCCGACCCGCACGGAAGGACCGGCGCAAGCCATCGGGCCCATTGGGTCCAGCGGGACCTGCCGGCGCAACAGGAGGACGCCGGCGTTGGACCGACCCCCGGCTCTGCCAGCGGCCCAGGGACTCGTAGGGACTCGCTGGGTGCGTTTTTGGCGGCCGAGGCACTGGGGAGCGGACAGCCCCCAAAACATCCCAGCGACTCTTAAAACGCGTCCTGAGTCATTTCGCCTATGGCGAGTCGCTGGCGGTCAGGACTCGCATTTGTTGTGTGGTAGGCGGTCGGCACGATCGCCCAAAGGACCCCAAGGGCCCATAGGCATCCTGTTGTAGACGCGAAGGCCCCGGTTGGAAGGCGGTCACGTTGTTGTTGACAGGCCGGGGAGCGCTGTTGGCCGGGGTCACGGGTCCCCTTCTCTGCGCGGCGGGTCAGAAATTTATCGCGCGCTTCTGACAGGCCGGGGGCGCTGTTGACAGAGGCCGCGGGCCGCATGCGCTATCCGACACGCCCGCGGGCCCCACTACAGCAAGTCCCGATCATAATGGATCGTAGCCCCAGTGCCTGAAATAGCCTACGCATTCGGAAGGTTTGAGTCCTCGAATGAAGGAGCGAACACATCGCTCCAACCCGTTGACTGTGCGCTCCGCCGCTTTGCGTAGCAACGCCTTAAGGGGGTGGAACACCAATCACGGCACGGATTCCGGGTTAACGCTCACTTAAGCTGCAGCAGTTCGAGCAAGTAAGACGTGTCCCAACTTGCTGACTTTCTGCGTGTTTTGACGCTGCGCTTGGACTTGTTGGCACGGACGAGACCGAGCGCGAAGCGGCGTAC
>JASHYD010000687.1 GCA_030043175.1 Xanthobacteraceae bacterium
AGCTTGTCGGCATCGTCGGCTTGTCTCTGCGCGTCAGCTTGTCCGCAAGTGTGATCGCCATGGTGATCGGTGCGCCCTTGGCCGGTGTGCTGACGATTAGTCGCTTCTGGGGCAGGCAAGCGGTCGTTGTGCTTGTCAATGCGCTGCTCGGTCTGCCACCGGTTGTGGTTGGGCTTGCGATCTATCTTCTCCTGACACGATCGGGACCACTCGGCTTCGCAGGCCTCCTGTTCACGCCTATCGCCATGGTGATAGCACAAACGGTCCTCGCCACCCCGATTGTGATTGCCCTGGTGCACCGGGCATTGATTACACTGTGGTCGGAGTATGGCGACCTTCTGCGGATCGACGGCGCATCCAAGACGCGCGTAATCTTGGAACTATTCGTGATCGGGCGGGGCGCGCTCCTGACAGCCTTTCTTGCCGCATTCGGTCGCGCCATCGCAGAAGTGGGTGCGATCATCATCGTCGGCGGCAATATCCGCGGCTACACTCGCACCATGACCACCACCATCGCGCTCGAAACCAGCAAGGGAGACCTCGGCCTCGCTCTCGGGCTAGGGCTGATCCTGATCCTGCTCAGCGTGAGCGTGAGCGCGACCGCCTTCCTACTCGCAGGTCGGGTCAGGAGCTAAGCCTCCGAGCGAACAGCTCACCGCCCGGACGTCTCGGCATCAGGAAAGAACAGTTGCTGGCCGTCGATCTTGTATTGGGCGATTGTGCTTTGACCCTCCGCCGAGACCAGCCAATCGACAAAGGCCTGCCCGTCAGTCACTTTGACATTCTGGTACTTTACGGGATTGACGAGCATGACACCGTACTGGTTGAACAGTTTGTGATCGCCCTCAACCAGGATCACCAACGTGCCGCGGTTGCGGAAGGATAGCCAAGTGCCGCGGTCCGCGAGAAGGTAGGCGTTGGTGGAGGCCGCCACGTTGAGCGCTGCTCCCATGCCCTGACCGATTTCCCGATACCATCGGTCTTGGGCGGCATTGACGACGATGCCCGCGTCCATCCAATAGCGAAGCTCGGCCTCGTTCGTCCCCGAACGGTCGCCCCGCGAGATAAACAGAGCCTTGGCCGCTCCGATCCGGCGGAATGCATCGATAACGTCGTTGTCGCCAGCAATATGTGCCGGATCGGTTAGCGGTCCAACAACGATGAAACCGTTGTACATCACGTTGAAACGCCTAACGCCGAAGCCCTCGGCCATGAATTTTTCTTCTGCCGGCCTGTCGTGCACGAACACCACGTCGGCATCACCACGTCGGCCGATATCGAGCGCCTGTCCGGTGCCAACCGCCACAACCTTAACCTGGATGCCGGTCTTGCTGGAAAAGCGCGGCAGCAGGAAACCAAAGAGGCCCGATTGTTCCGTCGACGTAGTAGATGCGACAAGGATCGTGTGGTCCTGCGCGAATGCAGTACCGTGGACGATCAATCCTAAAATCGTGGCGAGTGTGAGCAGTCGCTGGTGTGTTATCATCGGGTCGCCGCATTACGAAGCGGCCGTCTAATCGAATGACGAAGGCCAGGCTTGGCGGTTTTCAGTGCGGCTTGGAGTTTGCGCCGATGTTCCCATGTGGCTGCCAGCGCTTCCGCTTCAATTGTCTGATATAGCCGGACCAGCTTTCGCCCGAACGGTGTCAGTCGCGTAGCGCAGCACCCCCGGTACGCCCAACATCGCGCCAACGTCTTCATATGACAGATACCGATGCAAGAAAGGAAAAGCGGCGCCAGATGGCCCTGGGGGGGTGGGGGGCAAGGCCTACCTAGTCGCCGCTGCCGGTAAGTACGGCTCCGGCTCGCTGAAAGGAACTTCACTCAGAGATCAAGTTTCCGTGTATCGCCGGAGGTCACTCCGTTCCGGGCACCGCCATCAGTGCTTTAGGGCGTCTCGAACTGCCAGCGCCAGCGACGGCGTGTTTCCACTTCAGCATCGTATTTGCGTCAAGTGCTGCAGCGGAGACAGCTGTGGTGTCCTTGATGTGCAACCTCATGGCGGGGCTTCCCCATGGGGACAGGTGCACAGGCCGCCCAGCGCATTCACTGCCGCGCAGGTCAAGCGCCAGGTCACGCCAGAGGGCACAAACTCGAAGTCGACCTTGCCGTCTAGGCTGCGCTCCGCCATCGTTACCATGACCATGGTGCCGAACCCGCGCCGCTGCGGTGGAGATACGGCCGGCCCATCGTGCTCGGTCCAGCCCATGGTGAAGGTGTCGGCAGTGGCCCCCCAGGAGACATCGACGCGCCCCCTATCCATCGAGAGTGCTCCGTATTTTCCAGCATTGGTCGCGAGCTCGTGGAGCGCGAGCCCAATGGCCTGCGCCGAAGCTGCATTCAAACGCAACTTGGGGCCGCGCACGACGATACGAGAGCCAATGAGATCGGCGAAGGGAGCGAGCTGGGCGCCAACCAGGTCCTCGATGTCCACGCCACCCCACTCACTTTTCACCAACAGGTCCTGATTGGCTGAGAGCGCCTGAATGCGCTCGGCGAAGCGCTCGATGAAATCTTCGGGGTTTTTTGTGACGGTCCGGTGAGCGATCGAGGCCACCACGCTGAGCATGTTCTTGGCGCGATGATTGACCTCGCGCATGAGGAGGTGCTCTCGTTCCTGGCGCTCCTTGCGTTCTGTGATGTCCAGCACTGTGCCGATAACATTGGCGATCCCCCGCTCACGGGAGGCATCCGCGAAATAAGCAAGCCAATGCGCCTCCACCCAGCGGACCGCGCCGTTTCGCTGCCGAACACGGTACTCATGCGTGTGGGGCTTCCGATCGACGGAATTGAGCCATCCCTCGCGGTCCGCCCAAAACCTCTCCACGTCGTCTGGGTGCACCAGCTTCCTGATCTCATCGATCGGCATCTCCTCGGCGATAACGCCTAAAATATCGTTAAATCGCGTATCCCCCGAGATCACGCGGCGGCCTGGATCGCAGTGCCACCACCCGAGCTGGGCTGCATCGAGGCAAAGCTGCAGACGTTCTTTACTCTCGCGGAGAGCGGTTTCGGCGCGTTTGAGGCGGGTGATGTCAGTGGCGGCCGAGACCAACCCGACGACTTTGCCACCGCTCCACTCCGGCTCAAAGCGGCATTGTAGGAATTGCGGCTCGCCAATCTGGTATGGCAGCTCGACCTCGAACTCGACCGCCTTGCCGCCGAGGCACTCGCGAAAGTAAGGCTCAAAGATCGCGAACAGTTTGTCGCCGAACACCTCGGGGACACGTTTGCCGATCATTTGTTCGGGCGTAAGACCGAGCCGCTCCTTCAGCCGTTCCGCATGATACCTATTGATGAACTTGTAGCGGAGTTCCCTATCGAGGTGCATTATTCCGACCGGAGCATTGTCGGTGACAAGGCGCAGTTGGTGCTCGATCTCGCTTAGGCGGTCTATAGTCCCGAGAAGCTCCGTCATTGTGTGCACCACAAAGTCAAACCGCAACCGGGCAGGTGCTCGCCGGCCGAACGTCTAACCCCTTCAACATAAGTGCATCGGCGAACAGGTCTATACCCGTCCCGCCTCGATTGGATGCGGCCAAGGTCCGCCCCTACGCCTGCGGTGCCCCCACGCCTGTGGTGCGGGCGTCGTATTGCCACCGTGGGATTTCAAATGCTTACAACAGGCATCGCGCTGGCGCCTGCCTGAGGCCTGCATGGCGAGCGCCCGTCTAATTGCTCTTGCTATTTCAACAACTTAATCGAGTTTCAGCAGGCGATCGGGGCCGGTGGGCTCTCGAAGCCAGGGGTTTCAAAAAGGGGGTTAAAGGCCGACCGGGGCTGTAGCCGGCGTCAGGGAGGCGATATTTTTTCCTCATTACGAGGCCAAAATATCTTAAACTTTGCTGCACTCGGCCCTGCGCCGGACCTCCTGACCAAAAACGCCAATGCCGGAATCGCGCAAAAAAGTCCTCTGCATCGAAGACGAGCGGGAGACTGCAGCCCTGATTGCCGAGGAGCTGACGGAGCGCGGCTACGACGTCCACGTCGCTCATGACGGTCGCGATGGCTTCGCCGCTATCCTCAAGTTCCGGCCCGACCTCGTCTTGTCGGATATCGGCATGCCGGTCATGTCCGGTTTCGAGCTGCTGGAACGGCTCACCGAGGTTGCTCCGCGGTTTCGCAACATGCCGTTTGTGTTCCTCACTGCGCTGGCGGATCGCGACACCGAGCTTAAGGGACGCCAACTCGGCGCGGACGACTATGTGAGCAAACCGCTCGATTTCGATCGGCTCGACGCCATAATCGCGGCGCGCCTCGCGGGTGTCGCGCGCAACGAGATTTGGTCAAGGCAGGTTGACCTGAACGATCGCGAAGTCGAAACGCTGACCTGGGCGGCGCGCGGAAAGACGTCAGCCGAGATCGCGCAAATCATGGGATTATCGAAGCGGACCGTCGATTTCCATATCGACAACGCGCGCGAGAAGCTCGGCGCTGCGACCCGCGTCGAGGCGGCCATCAAGGCCGCCACCAGCCGCCTGATCGAGCCGTAGCGGCAGTAGGACGCAGCGCTCGCCGAAGTCGTCTTGTCGAAAAGCCTGGCTTTCGCAGCTAAACGCGCAAACTACGGTCGATCGCGATACCCTCAGATTTCGGCGGAGACCCGGTTCGTCCTCGGAAGGCGGCTCGCGGCG
>JASHYD010000688.1 GCA_030043175.1 Xanthobacteraceae bacterium
AACCTTTTGTAGCGATCCAGAGGGTTCAACTCCCTTCCGGTAAAGGCGAGCCCGCCCGCCGGAAGCGAGCCTTGCATGGGTGGTGGCAACACACTCGTGAAGCGTAGGCAGCAGGTGCTGAAGCCGCGTGGTAGCCCCGAAATTTCCATTACGCTGAAGTCTTCGCTGTGAAGGGAGCGGGGGCAGCATCGGCGAGACCGTAATGAGGCAAGGCATCGCCGATTCGGCCGGGGTCCTGGAACGAGGCAAGAGCAGCACGTCGGCAGCGCCATCAACTGGCAGCGTTGGCGTAACTGGCGAGACTGCGTGCGTTAGCGGCGTCATCGTTCTGGCGCCAGTCAGGGGTGACCGATAGAATGAGGCTTTAGCAATCCAATCGAATCGTAACTGAGGGAGGACATTGATGCGCTTGCCGGTCTTGGCTATCATAGTGCCGCTCGTCGCTGCCGCGTTATTCGGCCAAAACCTGGCCACATCGGCGCAATCGGCAAACTCCTACCCGTGGTGTGCGAGATACTATAAGGATGGTGGGGGAACCCCGCGATGCAACTTTGCCAGCCGTGAACAGTGCATGGCATCGATCTCTGGCACCGGCGGCCTCTGCGTCCGGAATTTACAATATAGCCCTCGCGCGCAACCGAGGAGGCGCAGGCCGAGGAGTTAACCCCGGGCGGTAGCGTCTGCGGTGGCCAGCGGGTCGCGCAGCAGCGCTGCGGGCGCCGTTGCCAACCGTTTGAGGCTCAGTGCCGAGCGCTGACTACAGTAGCGATGCCAAGCGCGTATGTAGCAGCGTCGCAATTTGTGGTGGGGCCGTTACGCCCAACAGCTTCAGCTTTGCCTAATAACCCGACGCTCCTACCGGGGTGGGAATATCTACTCGGGGGTCGGAAACAGATCATCTCATCGGATGCCCTGGTCGACCGCCGCCTTGATTTCCGCCGCCACCAGGCTCGGAAGCCAGTGCGATGCCATCTGATGATGGTCTCCGGCTTGAGGATTTTCACCGCGTCCACACCTCGGGAGCCAGGTGATAGAGCGCCGCAAACACCATGGCCGTGGCGCACAAGGCGTTGGCGGCCATCCTCAGTCTTGAAGCCCGTATGCTTCGCGAGAAAATCAGCGACCTCAGCCTCTACGGCTTGGGCCAGCAGTGTGCGCGCGCCCTGTCGCAAGATTTCGGTGAGTTGATCGTCAAAGCATCCTGGCTGAATCAGCTTGGAAACGTTATCGTTGGACACGGCATATCGCTCCTTCGGCGGAGAAGTGGAGGCGTCAAGCACCTCCACGATATGCCGCCTTTCCGATTCGCGCCGTCACCAAGTTTCAGCGATAGCTCGACGACGACGTGATCAAGTCATTCCCGTCGGATCGAGCCGATCAGCGTCTCCGCATATCCGTTCTGCCAAGGCGACCGCGCCGAGACCGGTCGGTCGCGAGTGCCCATGGCCCGGATGCGTGCGATGAAGGCAGCGCCATACGCGCCTTCGCGGTCGCGGATCAAGTAGCGTGGAGGCTCGTCCCAGCCGCAGGCCTCGGTCAGCTGACGGGCAAGCCATTCGGCGTTGGGATGGGCTGTCACGCCCAGCCACAGAAGCTGGCGGCGTGATTGCCGCTGGATGAGAAGTCCATACAGAAGCCCAAACAAGATCGTCGGCACCACGAACATGTCGATCGACACGATGGCGTCGGCGTGACTGTGAACAAAGGTCCTCCAGTCCTGCGACGGCGGTGCAGCTCACGGGCAGGCGCTTCGTGCATGAGGCGGCCCCAAGACGACGTCGGCTTGCAATACGGGGCGTCCAGATACCAGCGGATGGCGACATAGATGGGATTGAGCCGGTGTGCGAACCACTGCCAATGCGATGAATGGAAGGAAATACCGTTGCCCGCTCGTGCCAAGCTCCCTTTCAATGGTCTTCTATGAGGGGTCGGAAGGGCGCTCTCATGGATTTGGGCCGAATGATGCGTGCCTGCGGTGGTCACTCCCGCCTGCCATGATAGAATTTCGGCACCTCTCGTTTTAGGAACTCCAATTGACAAGCACGTTTCTTTGTCGGAGCGCGTTACATATCGTCAGTCGGAGCGGCAATCTCGCAGGCCTTAATTTCCCGCAGCTTCTCGGCAAGCGCTGCCTTTGTCGTAGAGTCATCCTGCGAGCTTTGACGCTCTGTGAGTTGGCAAATGGTCTTGACGCAGGTGTCGACCGTTACCCGGGCGGAATTCAATACGATGTGGTAGAGAAGCGCATCGTTCCAATCGAAGTTGAACGCGGCGCGCATCGCGCGTGAATGGCCAGCATCAAAACGCTCGATCTCTTGCTGGATCGCGTTAGCATCCTTGACACCGAGCCGTTCCATCATGGCTCGCACACGTAGTGCCATCGGTGCGCAAACCCGCACGCAAATGATACCGTGGATGCCCTGAAAAAGTGCAGCGGCCCCCCAGCCGCGGATCAACACGTTGTCTTTCAGAGCCAGATTGAGAATGTGGTCCAAAGTATATTGCGACAACTTCCTGGTATCGATCTGCCATCGATCGAATAAAGTAGCCTTGCCGTCCACATAACGTTGCACGGAGCTGTGCTCCAGCCCCAAGCTTCCAGCGATATGTGGTACAGCAATTTCAGAGTTAATGATCTCGAGTCCCAATTCCGCAGCCACTCCCGCCGCGACTTCAGATCCATGAGAGCCGATCTCTCTTGTCATTGCTATCACGGTCATGGCGCCCTCCGCAGCCATCTCGGCTCGATGATGATGTCGACTGCGGCATCCGGCCCAAGAATGTCACCCTCATTCGCATGTTGCTCGGCGTACCAGTGTCCGATCCCCCGGCGAACCTCGTCCAGAAAATCGAGGCCTTGCTGTTCGGCCAGATGTCCGAGATCGCAGATGAGATCGGCAATGGCATGCTCATCGCCTGTTCGACAATAACTCTGAAATACCGCTACTGCAGTGGCAGCCCAAGCGGCATGGTCTAGCTTATCGAGCACGCTTCCTCCCCCTACCTATCGATCTCCCGATCGAACCGCAGCGGCTACCGCAGTCACTCTATGTGGTAAATTTATCATAAAAAATTTATTTGTCAGCAATGTTCACAAGGATGCCAATGAGGCCACACGACGGTGTCACTGGGCTCAATGAAACGATGGCATGGTCATGCGGTCGCGTCGGCTGTCGATTTTGTCGATCACTTTGCTGAGGATTTCGTTCTGGCCAAGAGTCCCGGCCATTCCTGATCTGGGCGCCATGCCGAGCCAATCGAGCGGCTTGGCGACGGTCGCCTTGAAGCCCTCCGGGGGCGGTCTCACGCTTGGGGCAACGTAGCAACACGTTTGACTCACAACGTTGGGTAGATTACGCTGCGCGCTTCACGCTCAGGAACAGCTGACGCCCGGGGGGATGGGTGCGGGATCAACAATGACCGCCGGTCCCGTTCGCTCTGACATGCGGGTGGCGAAGCCGGCAGTTTCGCAACCGGATGGGGGGGTCCAAATGAACGCCAGGAGACACTTTATCGCCGTATCTGTTCTGGTGTCTGCACAGGTTGCAACCGCTTCGTTATCAAAAGCGGAAATGTTTTCCACATTGATCACCACGCCGCTAGCAATCAAGGGGCTCGCGAGCGATGTAGGCAACCTGTATGTGCCGGGCCGCACGCCCGGACCGGGGCTGCCCTGTCCGGTGTGGCGCGTGAACATTGCCAGACCGTCGCTGGTGCTGGTCGGCAATGTTCCGGCACCGAGCGCAAGCGGCCAATGCTCGCCGAATGACCTTGCCTTTGACCGTTTCGGCAAACTCTATGTCACCCAGACAGACAGTATTTACAGCTTCTTCCCCAACTCGACCTCACCGCCTACAGGAACGCTGTTTGCGTCGGGCGTACCGGGCACCAATGGGGTTGCATTCGACCGCGACGGGAATCTCTGGACTGGCGACGGCACGACCGGCCAGGGACGCGTCTGGAAGATCAGCCCTACTGGCCTCGTCACCGAGATGTTCCGCGTACAGCCGATGTCGAACGAAGTGAACCTTGTGGAGGGAGTGGGCGGTGTCGGTCGCGATGTGCGCACCTTGCCGCCTGGCACCATCACGGTGACGGCGACAAGCCGCAATGCCGAGAACACGCTCGGGTCGCAGCCACTCGTCGCAAATGGCATGCAATTCACCAGTCGCGGTGACCTCCTGATTGCCGATACCGCGCGTGGCGCCCTTTGGAGTGTAGAAGTAAGGAACGGCCAGGTCCTCAGCAGGACAGGCTGCGACACCACCTTCACCGCCGACACGCTGTGCCTCGACAATATCTTCGTCCAGCACCCGTACCTCGAAGGCATCGACGGCTTCGTGCTC
>JASHYD010000689.1 GCA_030043175.1 Xanthobacteraceae bacterium
AGCCGTCCGAATGGGCAATTGACGGCAGAAGGTCTTTCACCTCCTTAGATCGGCAGCCTTGCTGGCTGCTCCGGGAATTTCACCCCGAGTCCCTCACAGGTAGGGTCGAGGACTGGCGCGCCGGTTTAGGTCGAAGTTTGTTTTCCCCGTTTCTCGCCCTTTCGTTTGCGAGTGTCACACTATCTCGACCATGCCACGTTTCCAGCCCCCGCCACGTCGAACGCAGCGTGCGGATTTCCCGCACTGCACTCTCCTGTCTGCTCCTCAAGGTTTATGGGACCTATCGTGCTGGAGCGACTTTCGGCGTTAGCCACGTAACCTTGTAGCCATTGTACAGCCGCAGAGATTCGTACAGCCATTGCGTACTCCACCGCTTCCAGCCGAAGCCCTTGCGGTTCCGGGCCCGCGCCATATGGCGCCTGATCTTCTTTTCCACCCAGTCTTTAACGAAGCCGAAGCGCTCGCTGGAATTTCCCACCGCAAAGTAAGCCACCCAACCGCGAAGCCTTGGATTGATCAACTTAATGATTCGATCCACGGGTTGCGATTGGTAGCGGCGGAATACATCCTTGAGCTTCCGCAACAGCGCCGTCCACCACACGCCACGACGGCTGCGAACGCGCCGGAAGTCGAAACCCAGAAAGCCGAAGCTCTCACCTCGGCCGAGGTCTACGTTTCGACAAGTTCTGCGGCTTCAGCAGGAGCAAACAAATCGCCTTGTATCTCGCTGCTGCGGGCATCATCGTGGTGACGCTAATTGCATTTTTCATCGTCGGCGCGGAATACCGTGCGATGTTCCATCCTCGTCGGATGTGAAGCCCGATTCCCGTCGAGCGTTTTCGCCGGCATCGCGAAAATGGCGGCTAGGCCAATTGGCGCTAATTTGCTGATCATGATGTTTCCCTTCAACGGAGATCGGGATCAGGATCGAGGGTCACTTCCCTCATTCCGATATGGTCAGCCATCTCCGCCGCACCCGAAGCCGCCAGCGAACAGCAGCAAAAATCGACCGTCGCGCAAACCTCGCTTCCTTAGTGGCGCTGAACGTCCAAGGCCTTGGCGCCACGGCCATCGCGTCGGCGGGGCTTCGGTCTATCGGGTGTTGGAGGTTGCAGACCGAGGCTGAAGACCACGCTATCAATCCTCTTCCGGCCGGATTCCCAGCTGGTTCTAACGCCAAAACCACCGTCCGGGCCCGACTGGGCTCACGAGATTAAGCATGACGGCTACCGGATGATCCTGCCGGGACGGTTCGACTGGGCGGCTCTACAGCCGCAACTCGTATGATTGAACGGCGCGACTGGCGGCGATCGCCACCGCGACGGAATCCGTCAAGGCCAAGAGCTTTACCATTGATGGCGAGGCGGTTGTGCTCGGGCCTGACGGCTTGTCACAATTCGAGGAGTTGTCCCGTCGTGAGGCCGCTCGAACTGCGATCCTCTTCGCATTCGACCTTATCGAGCATGATGGCGAGGATTTTCGCAATCTCCCGTTTCTCGAACGCAAAGCCGCACTCGCGCGACTACTACGCCGCACCAAGGCAGGCATCCTGCTGAACGAACGCATCGCGAGGGCGGGGCGACCGTGTTCGCCCATGCGTGCCAGCTTGGACCGAGGGCATCGTGTCCAAGAGGTTGGACGGTACTTATCGCTCCGGCCCGTGCCGCGTATGGATCAAGGTCCGCAATCTCGCCAGCGTCGCCGTGCAGCGGGAGTGAAGCGAGAAGTGGAATCGACGATTCCCAGAGCGCCGATGACGACCCGCCGCAAAGGCGAAGTCATCCGCGGCGACCTCGCTTGATTTCGTTCCTCGTCTGCTCTTAGCTTGGTCGGCTGGCCAGGGATAATGAACCAATGCGTCCCGTGACGCTCGGCAATATGGACCCTGTCTTCCCCGGGTAGGGGGTATCTTCCCAGGCAGGAAGATCAGCCTTTCCCGAACAGATGCGGGCGACAAGCGTGCGATATCGAACTCGGAGGAACAGCATGTCCGCAAAGACCAAGATTGCAGCCGCCGCAATTGCGGTTTTCGTCGCGCCAACGCACCATTCTGCCGCGGAACCGCTCCGTGCCAAATCCCCCGAGCAGCGGACCGAAAGGGCGATATATGGCCCCTACGCGGTCGCTAAAAAGTCGCCCCGTGCCAAGCTTTCCGCATCGCGCGGCCGTATTTCTCAAGCAGCCGACCCGCCCACTCACGTGTGGGCCCCGGGCGGCCGCGATCTCGGCGCTGATCCCGACCCGTCGATCCGTTTTCAACTTCGGCGCGATTACTCCGTGGGGATGGGCGGGGGCTCGGGCGGCGGGGGCTCCGGGGGCGGAATGTAGTCGATCGGTCGGGGCGGCACCCGCTGCGTGTTGCGACTCAGCACACGCAGCACAATGTCACCGTCGACGCATGGCCCGACGACCTCCCGGTGCTCTCGTTCAGCCCGCGGATACGGTGCAGCCAATGCACTTCGGCGGGGGCCGGGGCTTTGTCAGCGCGATTGAACGTGCATAGCTCGCACACAATACTGCCGGCATGGCGAGGACATCCGAACCGCCAAAGCCGATCAGGTGGGATGGCGGTGAGGCGATGACGTCGCTGGCGAAAAAAACCGCCCGCTACGCCGCACGCCCCGACGCAGAAGGCTAAGGTCGGCTACGCCACGCTCTGCTTTTTGGCCGCATCGCGTTGAGCGCGTTGAGCCGGGTCACCAGGAACTCTAGCGCGGTCATCCGCTCTTCGAACTTCGCCATCATGGCATTGCCTGACATACCCTGAAGCGTGCCAAGAAGATCGGCTGGCTCGTCGGTAACGCCGTTTGGACAGCTGCCATTCTTCATCGAAGGGAAGACGATGTGCTGGTCGCTGCGCGCCTTTCTCCGTCACATCCATCATCGGGGGCTGAACCCGCGCACTTTGGCTGGTTGCGTGCCATCGATACGACGATGGAAGTCCGCAACTCTACCGACCGATCTTTCTGCCGCTCAGGTACAGAAGGCTCTCGACAGTTGCGATCGATCAACCGCAATGGGGCGGCGGGACTGCGCCATTCTGATGATGCTCGCCAGGCTCGGCCTGCGAGCGGACGGGTGGCTGATATCGACTGGCGTGCCGGCGAGATGCATTTTCGCTGCTGAACAATTGGTCCTGTACTCCCCACAGCACCAGCACTCCCTTCGCGCCCCAAAGGCCCGGCAACATCGACCTGCCGCCCCGCTGGCAGCAACGGTGCATTGGGAGGCAATTGGCTGCGATGGGACCCAAGCCCCGGCAAAAAGCCTACACGGCGCGTCGGTGGAATTTTCAAACTGGCGCATCGCAGACGTGTATCGTTGGGTATTGTATTGACCATCTCATACCGCTAGTGTAAATTGTTAATTGGGGCGTAATACTGATTGCCAAGGTAAGTTGCGGTTTTAGGGCGCCAGCGGAGATTTTGTCTCGGAGCTGCCAGCAGGACGTGCCGAAGTTCCTGTTAAATTAATGTCAGCAAAGCCTACGGCAGGCAAGTCAACCTGAAAATGGAAATCAACAAGCGGCGTGGTACACCCCGCGCGCACGGCGCATTTATGGAGGAGCATCATGAAAACACGTTCCATATTTTTGCTGAGCAGTATTCTCATGTTCGGCCTAGCGATTGCCGTATTCTCGCAGCCGGGCTTTGCGCAAACGAATGTCACTCCGAGCGGTATCTTCCAGCTTAACGTCGCGAAGTCGAAATTCCCCGGTGCGGCCTTGAAGAGTCAGACTCTGTATTTTGACGGACAGAAGGCAGTGGTAGTGGGCGTCGACGCGCAAGGCAATGCCAGAGCGGTTGTGTTTGAAGAACCCATCGAGGATGGTAAACCTCATCCAGTGACGGGCTTTCCTCAATATGACTCAAGTACCTATACACGAGTTGATGCACACACTGTCAACTTTACCCGATTTAAGGACGGGAAGGTGGTGCAGACCGGCAATTCGGTAATTTCTTCGGACGGCAAGACATGGACCACCACGTTCATAAATGCCGCGAACGGACAGCAAACGATTCAGGTTTATGAGAAACAATAGACCGTTTGCGGGTCTGCGCTCCGGACGCGAAGGCAAGGAACTTATGAGGTGGTCAATGCGCGTTGGGCTTACATCAAATCTGAGTGTCATCGCAGTGTCTCTCCTGACTGCATTTGGTGCACAGGCAGGAGGGCCGGCTACGTCTGTACAAGCGGAATACCTCATGACCCTTTATGCCAACATAGAACCTGGGCAGGTGGTTGATGCTGGCATGGTTATCATTAATGCATCAAGCGGATGGGTCGAAGGTCCGCGAATCAAGGGAAAGCTTGTCCCGCCTGGCGGCGACTGGGGACACCCTTTGCCGAGCGGTGTCTTTCGTATCGATGTGCGAGGCACCATCCAAACCGACGACGGCGAGATAATCTTCGTTTCCTACAACGGCATCGTCCAGTGCCCAAAAGAGACTGAGGAAAGGCTTTCGAAGGGTGAGTTGATTAAGTCGGCAGACTGCTACTTTCTGGCTGCGCCGACTTTTGAGACGAAGTCTGAGAAATATAGCTGGCTGAATGGACTACAAGCAGTAGCGAAGATGACCGAATTTAAGGCGGCGGACCACGTCACTTACGACATTTTTGCAATGAAGTGAGCCGGACGCGATCACGGGCGGCCAAGATCGAAGGCCGGCTCTGGATCGTCTTCGGCATTGACGGCGCCTCACACGCCAAGTGTGGGTCACCTTCGAAAGCGGAAGGACCTTGGAAAGTCAGAAACACAACGAGTGAGGTTCACCACATCAAGGACGAGTTCGTGGATGCCTGGGGAGAGCTGGCCTTCAGCTCCTTCAATCTCTCCAGAATGCCGGGGCGATCGAGGTAGTAGTACATCTGCTCTACGATGTAGGCGGGGACATCGTCGGTCCCGTGAGCGAGCAAGCATAAGTCGCTGTAGCTGTTATTCGAGACAACGATGGTGATATTTGGCATTGGTGTTGGGTCGTTAGAGAGCGAAGCTCGACGGTGACGCGACGACTGCGTCCCGCTGCCCCGCTGTAGTTTGTTGAGGACCTCTTGGGGCCCCTGAAATGCGAAAGAGGCCCTAGACGTTATGTCCGTTCCTCGGGCCCGTCAGCGTTGGCGGGGTCACGCGAGGCGGTCCCCCACACCGGAATTTCGTTAACTATAGCTGAACCGGTGAATCAGGCGGTCCGCCCTGCGTATGCAAAATTGGACGAGGGTTGCTCGGATAGGCCGAGCCGAGCCTCAATGCATAGAGGACGGACCATGGGTAAGCAT
>JASHYD010000690.1 GCA_030043175.1 Xanthobacteraceae bacterium
CGCGCCTTTAGCCCTCCGTGCGGCCACAGCCGCTCGCTCGCGCTGATCCTGCCTCTCAGACATGCGGCGTGGGCCGGCGGGACCCCCGCCCATCCCCCTTGCGACCCCTCCCGGGCATGCGAAGGACGGCAGGGAGCGGGGGATTCGTTGACTCGCGGCGTTCACGTGCTAATCAGTCCCGGCCCCGGACGGCGGAGTTTGCGCCGGGATCCTGGGCATCGACTCCTCGCATATCTTAAGCATTCTGAGCCAAGTCCATGGGAGCAGCGGACCCATTCGCCACCGCATCGAAGCCTTATTCCGAAGCGCCGGGGCCCGTGAGCCGCGCCGCCCATGACCGCATGGCAAACGCCATTCGGGCGCTGGCTATGGACGCGGTCGAACAGGCAAAGAGCGGCCATCCTGGCCTGCCGATGGGGGCGGCAGACATCGCCACGGTCTTGTTCACGCGGTTTTTGAAATTCGATCCGGCAGAGCCGCATTGGGCCGATCGTGACCGCTTCGTGCTCTCGGCCGGCCATGGCTCGATGTTGCTCTACGCGCTTCTTCACCTTCTCGGCTACGAGGCAATCTCGATCGAGGAGATCAAGCGTTTCCGCCAGCTTGGCGCGGTCACCGCCGGGCACCCGGAGCACGATCATCCGCCTGGCGTGGAGACCACCACCGGGCCGCTCGGCCAAGGGCTTGGCAATGCGGTCGGCATGGCGCTCGCCGAGCGGCATCTCGCGGCAGAATTCGGCTCCGACGTGGTCGATCATCGCACCTTCGTGCTGGCATCCGACGGCGACCTCATGGAAGGCATCAGCCACGAAGCGATCGCGCTCGCCGGTCACCAGCGGCTTGCAAAGCTCATCGTGCTGTACGACGACAACGGCATCTCGATCGACGGCCCGCTGTCGCTCGCTGACTCGGTCGATCAAGTCAGGCGTTTCGAGGCCTGCGGCTGGAGTGCGACCCGGATCGACGGGCAGGATCCGCAAGCGATCGCGGCCGCAATCGCATGGGCGATAACGACCGACCGGCCGGCCCTTGTCGCCTGCCGCACCACCATCGGATTCGGCGCGCCCACCAAAGCGGGCACCAAGGACAGTCACGGCTCACCGCTCGGCACCGAGGAAATCAAAGGTGCGCGCGAGCGACTCGGGTGGACCTCGCCGCCATTCGTGGTGCCGGCCGACGTTGGCGATGGCTGGCGGGCGGCCGGGCAACGCGGGCGGCCCGCGCGGCTTGCGTGGGAGAAACGGGTCTTAGGCCTCGCGGCTGACCGGCGTGCCGAGTTCAAGCGCAGGCTCGCTGGTGACTTGCCCGAGGAGGCGCTGGGCGCCGCGGTGCGCGCGCTCAAGGAAAAACTCGCCGCGGCTCCCAAAGAGATCGCCACCAGGGCGGCTTCCGAGTTCGCGCTCGCAGCGCTGACCGCGGCCGTTCCGGAGATGGTCGGCGGGTCTGCCGACCTCACCGGGTCGAACAACACGCAGCCGAAAGGCCTGGCGGCGATGTCGGCCGGACGACCGGCCGGACGGTTCATCCATTACGGAGTCCGGGAGCACGGGATGGCGGCCGCCATGAGCGGCATGGCCCTGCACCGCGGCGTCATCCCGTTTTCCGGCACGTTCCTGGTGTTCTCCGATTACTGCCGGCCCGCTATCCGGCTCGCCGCCCTCATGAGGCAGCGCGTCATCTATGTTCTCACCCATGATTCGATCGGCCTCGGCGAAGACGGGCCGACGCATCAACCGGTCGAACATCTCGCGGCGCTGCGGGCGATGCCGAATCTCCTGGTATTTCGGCCCTGCGACTCAGTCGAGACAGCCGAATGCTGGGACCTTGCGCTGCGGGGGCGCACCTCGCCCAGCGCGCTCGTCCTGACGCGGCAGAATCTGCCCCAGCTCCGTGCCGGTTTCACGGCGGAAAACCGCTGCGCCGCCGGGGCCTATGAGCTGTTGGCGGCAGAGAGCGCCGCGCGAGTGTCGTTTTTTGCCACAGGCTCGGAGGTGGCGATTGCGGTTGAGGCGCGGCGGCTGCTGGCGGAGCGCGGCATCGCCGCCCGGGTGGTCTCGGTACCCTGCTTTGAATTACTGGAGCGTGCAGGCGCCGACACAAGGGCAACAGTGCTCGGAACCGCGCCCGTACGCGTCGGAATCGAGGCGGCGGTTCGACAGGGGTGGGACGCCATCATCGGTTCCGACGGGGTGTTTATTGGCATGACGGGCTTCGGGGCGAGCGCGCCCGCCAAAGATCTTTACCACCACTTTGGCATCACGGCGAAACGGGCTGCCGAAGCGGCCCTGGCAGCTTTAACCAAGATCAACGCTGGAGATCCAAATCAGCGCTAGAAACCGTGCCCGTATGTGATATCAACGGCGCAAAATTGAGCACGGTACTGCTCGGCTCTCCGTCTTTTATTGACCCTCGGACGCGGCCGATGCAGCGGCCGCGTCCGCGCCCTTTTCACGTAGCGGGCCGCGCCTTTTTGACCCGTCGCGCAATCATCATTTGGATCGTTTGAATCCTGAAGGAGCCGGAAATGTCAGTTCGCGTCGCCATCAATGGATTTGGTCGGATCGGCCGCAATGTGCTGCGCGCCATCGCGGAATCCGGCCGCACCGACATCGAGGTCGTGGCGATCAACGACCTCGCACCGCCCGAAACCAATGCGCATCTGCTTCGCTTCGACTCCATTCACGGGCGCTTCCCGGGCGAGGTCAAGGTGAATGGCGACACCATTGACTGCGGCACCGGGCCCATCAAGGTCACGGCCGTGAAGAACCCGGCCGAACTGCCGTGGAAGGCGTTGGCCATCGACATTGCGCTCGAATGCACTGGCATCTTTACTTCTAAGGAAAAGGCCGCCGCGCACCTTGATGCCGGCGCCAAGCGGGTCCTGATTTCGGCGCCGGCCAGCAATGCCGACCTCACTGTCGTCTACGGCGTCAATCACGATAAGTTGACGAAAAACGATATGGTCGTCTCGAACGCCTCCTGCACCACGAACTGCTTGGCCCCGCTCGCCAAGGTGATGAACGACGCGATCGGCATCGAGAGGGGTTTCATGACGACGATCCACTCCTATACCAATGATCAGCCCACGCTCGACGGGGTGCACAAGGACCTCTATCGCGCCCGTGCCGCAGCGCTTTCCATGATCCCGACCTCAACCGGCGCCGCCAAAGCGGTCGGCCTCGTCCTGCCGGAACTCAACGGCAAGCTCGATGGGGTCGCCATAAGGGTGCCGACGCCCAACGTATCTGTTGTCGACTTCAAGTTCGTCGCCAAGCGCAACACCAGCAAGGATGAGGTCAACGGCGCGGTGAAGCGTGCGGCCGAACAGCGGCTCAAGGGCATTCTCGGCTACACCGAGCAGCCGAACGTCTCGATCGACTTCAACCACGATGCGCGCTCGTCGATCTTCCATATGGACCAGACCAAGGTCATGGAAGGCACGCTGGTGCGGGTGATGTCCTGGTACGACAACGAATGGGGCTTCTCCAACCGCATGGCCGACACCGCCGTCGCCATGGGCAAGCTCATCTGAAACGCCGATTTCGCCGTGTCCGCCTTTCGCACACTCGATGAAGCAGAACCGGGAGGCAAGCGCGTGCTGCTCCGGGTCGATCTCAATGTCCCGATGGAGGACGGCAAGGTCAGCGATCGCACGCGGCTCGAGCGGGTGGCGCCCACCATTGCGGAAATCGCCGACAAAGGCGGCAGGGTGATCCTGCTGTCGCATTTCGGGCGACCCAAGGGGCGCAACCTCAAGGACTCGCTCAAACCCGTTGCGCAGGCGCTGGCCGGTGTGCTCCATCGCCCTGTGGGATTTGCCGATGACTGCATCGGTGGTGCAGCGCAAGCTGCAGTGAACGCGATGAACAGCGGCGACATCGTCTGTCTCGAAAATACCCGGTTCCACGCCGGCGAGGAAAAAAACGACCCCCAATTCATCGAAGCACTTGCGGCGTTTGGCGATATTTGGGTCAACGATGCCTTCTCGGCCGCGCATCGCGCGCATGCCTCGACCGAGGGGCTCGGCCACAAGCTTCCCGCCTATGCGGGCCGCAACATGCAGGCGGAACTTGACGCGCTTGCAAGGGCGCTTTTATCGCCGCAGCGGCCGCTCGCCGCCATTGTGGGCGGCGCCAAGGTGTCGACAAAGCTTGATCTCATCGGAAATCTGCTCGCCAAGGTTGACGTGCTCATCATCGGCGGCGCCATGGCCAATACCTTTCTGGCGGCCCAGGGTCGGTCGGTCGGAAAATCGCTTTGCGAGCACGATCTCGTCGCGACGGCGCTTGACACTCTTGCGAAAGCCGAGGCGGGTGGCTGCGAGATCGTGCTGCCGGTCGATGCGGTCGTGACAAAGGAATTTAGGGCCCACGCGCCATCGCACGTGGCGCCGGTCGAGGCCATCGCGGCGCAGCAGATGATTCTCGACATCGGCCCGCGCACCATCGAACACGTCGTTTCCGTGCTGGCGCGCGCAAAGACGCTGGTCTGGAATGGCCCGTTCGGGGCATTCGAGATGGAACCGTTTGACAACGGTACCGTTGAGGTGGCCGAAGCAGCCGCGGAACTGACGCAGGCCGGCAATCTGGTGTCGATCGCGGGTGGCGGCGATACCGTGGCGGCACTAAATGCGGCGGGCGCCGGGAAGCGCTTTACCTACGTATCGACAGCCGGCGGCGCATTCCTGGAATGGATGGAAGGCAAGGCTCTGCCGGGCGTCGAAGTTCTGCGGGTGCGGTAGGTACTTTCGATGAGATTGACAGGCCCGCCTGTCATCCGACGCTAACCCCGGTCGCTGGCTCTGAGACCGCTTCAAATATCATCGCAAAGGCGTTTGGGCGCACACAGTTAGGATGGAGGAATCCAATGAATCTCGATGAATTGAACAAGATCGCGCACGCAATGGTGGCGCCCGGAAGGGCATCTTGGCAGCAGACGAATCCACCGGGACGATCAAGCGTCGTTTCGAAGCGATCGGCGTCGACAACACCGAGGACAACCGGCGCGATTACCGCGAGCTGTTGTTTCGCTCTACAGAGGCCATGCGCGACTGCATCTCGGGGGTGATTCTCTACGATGAAACCATCTGGCAGAAAGCGCGGGACGGCACCCCGCTGGTGAAGTTGATCGCACAGACCGGCGCGATCCCCGGCATCAAGGTCGATGAGGGCACCAAGCCGCTGCCCGGCTGCCCCGATGAGGTCGTCACCATCGGTCTCGACAAGCTCACCGAACGGTTGCCGAAATATCGGGAGCAGGGCGCACGCTTTGCGAAATGGCGCGCCGTGATCGAGATCGGGCCCAGCATTCCGAGCCACACCGCCATCCACGCCAACGCCCATGCGCTCGCGCGCTATGCGGCGCTATGCCAGGCCGCCGAAATCGTGCCGATCGTAGAGCCCGAGGTGCTGATGGACGGCGCTAACGATATCGACCGCTGTTACGAGGTGACCGAGTGGGTGCTCAAGGAGACCTTCCAGGAGCTCTACTACAATCGCGTCGCGCTCGAGGCCATGGTGCTTAAGCCTAACATGGCGATTGCGGGAAAGAAGAGCCCGAAGCGTGCCGGCGTGGAGGAGGTCGCGGAAAAAACCGTGCGGCTCCTCAAGGCGTGCGCTCCGGCCGCGCTTCCAGGCATCGCGTTCCTGTCGGGCGGACAATCGGACGAGGAGGCGACCGCTCATCTCGATGCCATGAACCGCATCGGCAACCTGCCGTGGCCGCTCACTTTCTCCTACGGCCGCGCGCTCCAGGCCGCTCCGCAGAAAGCGTGGTCGGGCAGACCCGAGAATGTCGCTGCCGCGCAGCGCGCCTTCGTCCACCGGGCGCGGATGAACGGCCTTGCGACGCGCGGGCAATGGAAGTCCGAGCTTGAGCGCAAGGCCGCATAAGGGCGGCACGGTAGCCCGGATCGAGCGAGGCGTAACCGGGAACAGCGGCGGCGAGGCTGTTCAGGCCGCCGGGGGCGCGGCCCTCTTTGATGAGACGCAATTCAATTTGGTCAAAACCGTATTGCTGTGAAACGCGTTCCGGGCGGCGTCCTCGGCGTGGTTCCTCAACCTCGTGAACACTGCCCTCGAAGCGAGCCAGCGGTAAGCCCAGCCTTTATGAACGGCTCTTGCGGAGCAGCCAGGCCACTCGTGCGTTGTTAGGCGGACATAGACGAGGAGCCGCCATGCTCGCAAAGAAAGCCGGGATCAAGATCGTCGTCGACCTCAACCGCTGCCAGAGCTATGCGCAGTGCGCGTTCCTCGCCCCGAACGTGTTCGAGATACACGGCGAGGAGGCTCTGATTTATACCCCGCTGGCCCCCAACCACGAGTGCGAGCGCGTCCGCCGGGCGGCAGCGGCCTGCCCGGTGCAAGCCATCCTGATCGAGGAAGAGGCGGGACCCAATGTCCCGTGACCTCAAGAATGGCCGCATCGTCATTGTCGGCGCCTCACTCGCCGGCCTGCGTGCCGCCGAGACGCTGCGCGCGGAGGGCTTCGTAGGCGAGCTGACGATGGTCGGCGCGGAACCTCACCCCCCCTACGACCGGCCGCCGTTGTCCAAACAGGTGCTGCTCGGACGGGTGCCGGCCATGGACACCGCGCTGCCGCGGCGCCGCAAGGTGAACGCCAAATGGAAGCTGGGCATACGCGCAACCGCGGTAGACCCGATCGGCAAGCGCGTCATCTTGGCCGACGGTGAACAGCTGCCCTTCGACCGCCTGCTCATTGCCACCGGCACCCGGGCGAGACCTTGGTTAAACGCCGAGCAGGCCGCATTCGAGGGAGTGTTTACCCTGCGTACCTGCGAGGACGCGGCCCGCTTGGCTGAGCGGCTTGATGCCGGACCCCGCCGCGTTCTGGTGATTGGCGCCGGATTCACGGGCTGCGAGGTCGCGTCCGCGTGCCGGGAGCGCGGCCTTGAGGTAACGGTCACCGAGCGCGGTCCCGCTCCGCTTGTCGGCGCCCTCGGCGGAGCCTTCGGCGGCCTCGCGGCCAAGCTCCAGCGCGCCAATGGGGTGGACCTGCGCTGCGGCGTGACCGTCACCGCGCTGCACGGCCGCGACGGCAGGCTCGCCGGCGCCGAACTCTCCGACGGCGCGCAAATCGAGGCGGACATCGCGGTGGTCGCGTTGGGCGCGATCCGCAACACCGAATGGCTGGCCGAATCGGGGCTCGCTGCGGGCCCGCGCGGTGTGGCCTGTGACGCGGGTTGCCGCGCGTTTAGCATGTACGGCATCGTCACTGACGATGTCTTCGTCGCCGGCGACGTCGCTCGCTTTCCCCATCCGCTCTTTGAATACCAGATGCTCTCCCTCGAACACTGGGGCAACGCGGTCATGCAGGCCGAGGTGGCCGCCCACAACATGATCAACCCGGGACCGCTGCGGCGTCCCCACCTGACCGTTCCCGCCTTCTGGTCCAGCCAGTTCGGCCTCAACATCAAGTCGGTCGGCGTGCCTACCTTCTCCGATCAGGTGGTCATCGCTCAGGGGTCACCGCAGAAGCGCCGGTTCGTCGCCGTCTACGGCTACCGGGGCCGGGTCACCGCCGCCGTCAGTGTCAACCATGCCAAATGGCTGGAATACTACGAGCGGCTCATCGAGACTGCCGCGCCGTTCCCGCCCGAACCGGCCTGCGTCGACCAGCCCGCCCGGTGCAAACCCGTCCCCTCCGACGTGCCCGATCCGAAGGTGCTGTCGCACGGCCCGACGGTCGCGCTGACCGGCCATCTACCTGATCGGCGCCTGACCCTCATGCACTGGAGCTGAGCTGACGACGAGGACAGCAGCCCCCGCGGCGCAAGCGCCGCAATCACGGCCTGCGCGTCTTCGTAATTGCCCGCCACAAATTCACGCACAGCGTTTCCACGTCGTTGAGTGCATTGGCCCGCGCGCCGACGGCCGTGTGCGGCATGAGAATGACGTTACGGTCGCGGTAGCGCAGCAACGGCTCCGCCGGATCGGCGGGCTCGCTGTAGAGTACGTCGAGCGCGAGGCCGCCAAGGCGGCCGGATTGAAGCGCCTCTACGAGGCCGTCATGGTCGATTAATTCCGGTCGGGCAACATCGATCAAAAAAGCTCCGGGCTTGATACGGCTGAGTGCGTCGCGCCCGATCAGGCCGCGGGTCGTATCGTTGGACGGCAGTTGCACCAGGACATAGTCCGCCTGCACCATCAGATCATCGAGCGGCAAATAGCGGACGCCAAGTTCGCGCTCGGCTGCCGCCGCGAGCTGCGTGCGCTGGTAATATACGATTTTCATCTCAAACGCGCGGGCGCGTCGCGCCACCTCGCGACCGACCTCGCCGAAGCCGACGATCCCGAGCGTTGCGCCAAGCAGCGTGTTGAGACCGGTGATGCCGGCGAAATTCGAATAACCGATGTAACGCGGCTGTCGCGGCCGCACCCGCAGGCCCGCCTTGTGCAGCGCCGCCTCCTCCACTACGCCGTTAAATTCGCCGATGCGCTTGGCGAGTGCCAGCATCAGAGCGCAGGCCTGTTCGGCCACCGCGACATTCACCATGCGGCGCAAGGTGGCGACCGCAATGCCCCGTCTCGCACACGCGTCAACATCGATATTGCCGGTGATGGTGCCGAATTTGTGTACGATGGCGAGCCGCGACGCCGGCGAAAGAATCGCATCATCGACGCGCAAACTTTCGACCACGATCCCATCCGCATCGGGCATCTTCGCCGCAAGATCGGCCTCGTCTGCGGCAAAAATCACTTGGGCTGGGTAAAGACCGGATAGCCGTTGCTGCAGCCGGTCGCACCAGCCAAGAAAATCCGGCTCGTCATGGGCAAAAAAATCCGCCACCGCGCAGCGGTGCGCCTCGGGCGTCGCGGGGTCCAGCACAACCGGCACGATCTTGAGGAAATGGTCATCTTCGATGACGATGCGGGTCATGTGCGATGAAGCCGTAGGGCGGATCAACTGCCGGAACCTCCGACGGCCCGATGGTAACTTAGGCGTGATCCGCCGATCGAGACGCAAACACGTTCGGCTGTTGCGCCCGAGGTCAAATCAGGAACCCGGAAATGGTGGGCGCGACAGGGATTGAACCTGTGACCCCTACCGTGTCGAGGTAGTGCTCTACCGCTGAGCTACGCGCCCGGATTGGTCGGGCCAATCCTATATCGGCTTGCATCTATGCCGGCAAGCGTGTCGCGGGAACCAGGGTGACTCAATGCCCTACGCGGCCAGCATCTTGCCGACCTCGCTGACGAGGTCGCGCAGGTGGAACGGCTTTGAGAGTACCTTGGCTTGCCTGGGCGCAGAGGAGTCAGGATTGAGCGCCACCGCGGCAAATCCGGTGATGAACATGATTTTGATGTCGGGGTCGAGTTCCGCAGCCCGCCGCGCGAGCTCGATCCCGTCCATTTCCGGCATCACGATGTCGGTCAGCAGCAGTTCGAACGGCTCTTCGCGTAACCGTTGATAGGCTGACAATCCGTTGTCAAAGGAAATGACATTGTAGCCGGCCGTCTGCAACGCCTTGACGAGAAAGCGCCGCATATCGGTATCGTCTTCGGCCAGAAGAATCTTGATCGCCATGCGATTCGCCAGCGCGCGTTTATGATGGGCTCGGGTCGCGCCCGACCCTTCCCAGCCAATTCCTACCTTTCCATAAGCCCCGCTGTTGGTAAATATGACGTGAATCGCGACGACATTCGCGGCTTAGCGAAGAACTTTATGGCATTCCGGCAACAGCAGGCTTAGAAACGAGATGCAACGCTCCGATTGAGTCTATGAACGTGCACTCCGACGAACTTGACCCACCGTTCGAAATCCTCGAGCCCGCCGAATGGCGCGGCCCCGTCGCTTTCAACTCGCCGCATAGTGGTTGCGTCTATCCCCGCGCCTTCCTCGCGATCGCGAGCCTCGATCTTGCGATCCTGCGGCGCTCTGAAGACTGTTTCGTCGATGAATTGCTGGTGGGGGTCGTGCCGCGGGGCAACCCGTTGATGCGGGCGCATTTCCCACGCTGCTTTGTCGATGTTAATCGCGAGCCCTACGAGCTTGACCCGCGCATGTTCGACGGCCGGTTGCCGTCGTTTGCCAATACGCGGTCGATGAGGGTGGCCGGCGGATTAGGCACGGTCGCGCGCGTTGTCGGCGACGCGCAGGAAATCTACGACCAGCGCATCCCGGTCGACGAGGCGCTGCGGCGGATCGAGGGGCTCTACAAACCCTATCACCGGGCACTGCGCAAGCTCGTGACCCGGATCCACCGTGAATTCGGGGCCGCAGTCCTGGTGGATTGCCATTCCATGCCATCGGCGGCCGGTCCGAAGGATGAGCGTCCCCGTGCCGACATCGTGATCGGCGACCGCTACGGCACCAGTTGCTTGAGCATCATTGCGGACACAATCGAGGTGACCTTGCGGGAACGGGGCTACTCGGTGAGCCGCA
>JASHYD010000691.1 GCA_030043175.1 Xanthobacteraceae bacterium
AGGCTCGATCAAGCCCGCAGCGTGTTCCAGGAAATGAATCAGCAGTACGCGGCGGGCAACTTCGCACGATACGGTGAACTCCTTCAGGAACTCGGAAGGATTCTGTCACCGCCATGAAGAACTCCAGCGAGTTTGGCGACGGGGGCGCAGTTCGTTAACCAGGCAAAGTTCGCCATCCCCGCAAAGCTCAAGGATTCACTTCACGACTGTGACCGGCACCCTGGCACGTTGAACCACAGCCGTCGCTACTGATCCAAGAAATAGGCGCGCGACGGCTCCCATGCCCCTCGAGCCCATAACAATGAGATCAATATGGTGCTGTTCAGCAGCAGCAATGATTAACTCGTGGGGCCTGCCCACAACAACTTCACTTTGATACGGGATATGCTGTCTCTCAAGAATCAGCGACGCCTTGCTGAGAATGGCTTCTCCTGTCGGCCGGCTCTCGGATCTGAGCTCGGCCGCCCTACCAGGCGCCGTGGCCTTTGCCGGGGCGAGCTGAACATTCAGCAATAGAACATCGGCCTGGTGCCCGGCTCGACTGAGCGCAATGACGTGATCGACGGCGCGAAGTGCGCTCGGCGACCCGTCAAAGGGGACCAGCACGCGCCGCACCGGCGGCTTCTTGGCGTACTTAAGTGCGAGCTCGCGCAGCGCGGTCAGATTGCGTTGCGAGAAAAATTTGTGAATTGTTTGCACCGGATGCTTCGATACATCGACCTTGCCACTTTCGAGCCTTTCAACCAAGGCCGCGGGTGTCAGATCAACGACCTCGATCTCCTCGGCCGAATCGAGAACGAAATCCGGAACAGTCTCGCGTACCACGGACCAGGTAATCCTGGCAACGACATCGGCAAGACTTTCGATATGCTGGACATTCAGCGTTGAAAAAACATCGATTCCCCCATTAATCAATTCCTGAACATCGAGATAGCGCTTGGCGTTCCGGCTTCCCGGCACATTGGTGTGAGGGAGTTCATCGACAACGGCGAGGCCGGGACACCTCCTGAGAACAGCATCTATATCCATCTCTTCTAGCCGATGCCCCTTGTATTCGATTATGTGTCGCGGAATTACCTCAAAACCGCCAAGCAGTGCCTCAGTCTCGTTCCGCCCATGGGTCTCGATGAGACCGATGACGACGTCCTCGCCCTCGCGACGCGCCGATTGCGCTGCCAGCAACATCCGATAGGTTTTACCCACGCCGGGTGCCGCACCAAGGAAGATCTTCAGGCGGCCAAGCGGCTTCCGATCTTGCGCCACGCTAGGTGAGAGGTTGGTCATCTTTAGGTCGGATATCAAGGTCACACCGTCGGTGTCTCGAGCACGTTGCAAACTGATAGGAGACGGTCATGTTCTCTAAGGTCGGCGACCTCGTCGCCTGGTTTGCGCCGCTGCCTGACCGCACCCTCCTCGGCGGATTATCGACGCACACGATCGTATGCGGGGCGTCCTTTCCGTGTCGGCGGCCTGGGTGGGCTGACCTGCAATAGCTCAAGCCGGATCGAGCGCTACCACGAGCATGGTGCCGAGCAGCTCGTGCGGCCGTGCGAGCTTTTTGCCTATCCGTGCCTATCCGGCAAAGTGAGGGGATCTTCACTCGTTGTCTGTCCCTTCCAAAAGCATTGGACGCGGCCACGAGCTATTTTGGCGGCGTGGTCAGGTACGCAGTGAAACTATATTGAGGCAGCGGCATTGGCGCGACTTGACCTTCGTCAATGCGTGACGCCCCGAGCGAGGGAGGAATTTATTTTTTTCAGAGCGGGGTTCAAATCAGAGGAGAGTCCAAATGAGGTATTAATCGTTGAGCGGGCTACCTACAACGACCGCGATCTTATGTGTGTCGAGCGTTGGGCATTGCGAGGATGGGGGGCAGGGAATGGTATCTCAACTATTGCGCTTCCTGCCATGGAACGTCCGGAAAGGGCGACGAAAGCACTGCCAAGGTTCTCACCCAAAAACCCGCGGACTTGACTGCGCTGACGGCCGCCAATGGTGGCACATTTTCGGCCTCACGGGTCATCGAAAACAATCGACGGGAGGCGCAAGGTCGTGCCCACGGTCCGAGAGAAATGTGTGGGGAAGGTCGATGCGGTTTGCGCCCGACAATTCTAAGCGCGAGGATCCGCGCAATCGCCGAGTACGTCGATTGCGGAGCTTGATCCAAACCGCGCGGGGGTCATGATCGACTGGCGCCTGTTGGCATCAACGGCGGCGGCAGCTGGGGACACATTCCCTGGCACATGCGGTCCACGAACCATGCCGCCAACGCGGGGCTCCGCGCCGGCCGGGTCGTCCTTGATCCGGTAAACGGCCTGTCGGCTCAACCCGACAGGCAAAGCCAGAGCTGCTTGTCGCAGCATGGTCCCGCACCTTGGCGAAATTGCTCCCGCGTGTAACCGGCCTCAATACCTTGTCGTTACGTTATCCCCTGTGGGTACCGAAAACTTAAGCTCGGGCGTAGTGGTGGTGAAGTCCGCCCAGGATGGCACGTGACCTGACCATACCGCTTCGCTGAACCGGGCGAGAAACCGGCGCATCCTTATGCAAAGCTAAGTGCGTCCGCGTTTCATTATAGTAGTGTACGTAAGATTTCAGAACCCGGCGTAGATGTGCCTCGCCCAGGACAATGATGTGGTCCACACATTCACGCCGAATGGATCCGATCAGCCGTTCGACAGAGCCATTCTGCCAGGGTGAGGCCGGAGCGGTAGGTTTGTCCCGGATGCCCATGGCGCGCAGTCGGCGTGTGACGACTGCACCGTAGATGCGATCACGGTCCCGGATGATGTAGCGCGGAGCCTCATTCCAGGGGAATGCCTCGGTGATTTGTCGCGCGACCCAATCAGCGGTCGGATATGCTGTGACGTTGGTCCAGACAAGGTCTCTGCGACCGAGCCGGACGATGACGAAAGCATAGAGCAGGTCAAAACCGATGGTCGGAACAACGAACAGGTCCATTGCAGCAACGT
>JASHYD010000692.1 GCA_030043175.1 Xanthobacteraceae bacterium
TAGCGCGCCCCGGCATCCTAACTGTCTCTGCCCCAGCCGTCTCGCACGTCGACTCCGTGTCATTAGGTTGCGCCAACGCCCGCCGTGAGCCGTCCACGCAGCCACGATCCGATCGGCTCCCCATCGGTCGCATTTGTCACTTGGCGCGACGAGGAGCACATCAGCTGGTTGCACGCTCGCCCACCACGGGCAGGGAATCCCTTACGGCCACGGCCGGCGAAGAGGGCGTTCGCTCCGGCCTGAGCCGAGGGGACGTGATGGCAAGCGGAGAGCAGCGTCGCTGCGCCCCGATGTGATCGCCCGCGCGAGGAGGTTGAGAAGGCGAGCTGTGCGCTTGCGATGCTGGCCTAGGCCATCGATGTCACGGAACCAATCGCGCAGGATTGACCTGGTCCATCAATGTCCCGTCGCTTCGGATCCGAAGCGCCGGGAACTCGTCTACTGGAATCCGGTTCCGCCGATCGTGCGCAGGCTGACTTGCAGCAGGTAGGTCTGGCTCGAAGTGGTGGCCAAACTGCCGGCTGCAATGGCTGTGTAATCCGCGTAGTATTGAAATGACATGATGAAACAATCATCGATGTAGCCGAGCCCCAAACGCGTCTGAGCCGGCTTTCCATCCTGGATGTCGTATCGAATTCCGCCGTTGATGACCCAGTTTTCGCTGATTTTGTAGGCTCCGGTGGTAAGGACGCCATCGCGTCGCGTCAGGAACCCGAGTTGGGGCTGCGCCGCGTAGTCGCCGTACAGCACGGAGATGTTCCAACGGTCGAAGTTGGCCCGAGCTTCTAGCTCAAGGCGCTGCACCGAGAAGTTGTCGTGGTCAAAGAGGAATCGCGACGTGAAAGCGAAAATCTGGTTCGGCTGATACTGAACCCGAGCCACGTAGTCGGAGCGGGTCGTGTCGAGGCCGCTGCCGAGGCCCGTGTTGGTGGCGTCCGGGACCGCAAAGGAGTTGAGCCCGGCCAGCTGATAGGACTGGCCGAACAGCATGTTGAGGTTACCGGCGTGATTGAACTGGGCTGTGTATTGCACGCCCACATTGGCGCGGGTGCCGCCTTCGACTCGGTCCCAACCGGAAAACTTGTCGACCTTGAACAGGTTGGTGTCGTCGAAGACGAGGCTCTGGGCATCTTCGTTCGGGAACTTGCCGATTTCGGTTTCGTTCGGGCGAACAATCAACTGGGCGATCGGTTCGACCGTCTGGGTGCCCCAGCTCGACACCCCGATGAACGGGTAATGATATTCCAGGCCGATCGCGGGCATTGCTCTGGAGACGGTGGAATCGCCAGTGTCGATGAAGTTGGACACGCCCGGCTGGTTCTCGATGTTCATCACCGCCGCGTCGCCGCGCAGCGATACGAACGGAATGAACACCTGGCCGAGCGGATCGATGAATCGATACCTCCAATCCACCTCCGCCGATAAGCGCGCATAGTCGCCTGGAACACCCCGCAGCAGGCAGTTTGCGGGTGTTTTCTGCGCAGGGTCCGCGGAATTGACATTGCACAAGCCGAGGTTCGCCGCACTCGCGCTGATGGCATCGAAGCTGGCTGTCTCGCGATTGATGTTGGTGAAATTCATTTTGGTGGAAAGTTCGCCGCCGAACACCGGCTGATCGAAGACGTTGGCGTAGTCGATGACCGGCGCGACATTGGGCAGCGAGCCCTGCACGTCGGCTGGGGCACCGGGCCCCGACTCCCAAGCAAGTCCATAGTAATGGATTGCTCGCATGTCGAAATAGCTGCGGTCGCCGCGTCCGACCAGATAGATTTGCGATATCGCCTCGGTCATGTAGTTGAGAATCGGATCAACCGATTTGTTCTGCAGGGGGACGATCCTGTAGTCCTGCATAAAGGTCTGATCGGTGAGGCCGACCGCATCGAAGCCCCAGGTCCATTGAGGCGACAGGTTGAAGCGTCCGTCCGCTTCGGCGCTGCCGCGAAAATCCCGAAACCCCGGCGTTACGACGCCATCGACGATAAACTTGTCCTTGTCGAGCTGGTCGATGGCGGCGCCGCGAATGGTCAATTCGCCGTCTTCGAAACGCTGGCGCCATTCGCCTCGAATCAACGGACCCTGGGAGCTGGTGATCCGCGGTGAAATAGTGGCGTCGTAATTGGGAGCAAGGTTGAGATAATACGGGGTCTCAATGCCGAACCCATAGGCCGAACTCGTCGAGATGATCGGCATCAAGAAACCGGTCTTGCGCTTGACGGTCGGATCCGGCGCAGACATAAACGGCATCCAGGCGAGCGGAACGCCAAAAAACTCGATTCGCGCATCCTCGAAGTACATCATCTTCTCGGATTCGTTGTGAATGATGCGCGCTGCCTTGACCTGCCACAGCGGCGGCTTTTTGGGATCATCGCGGCACGGCTCGCAGGCCGTGTACACGCCGCTCTGGAACACCGTATAGTTCGCGCCGGTGCGGTCGGCACGCGTGGCCGCCATGCGGGTCTGGTCAGGCGTCTCCAGGCGCAGCGAATCGATAAAGCCGTCGCGATAGTCGTCGCTCAGGTCCAGCATCTCGCCATAACTGACCTTGCCATCGGCTTCGGTCAGCCGCGCATTGCCTTCGGCATGGAGCCGTTTGCTGCGCTGGTCATAGACAACCTTGTCGGCTTCGATTGTCGCGCCGTTATAGTAGATCTGAACGTTGCCGACCGCGGAGACCT
The DNA here is from genome assembly GCA_030043175.1 of Xanthobacteraceae bacterium. The sequence continues at coordinate 2,676 of JASHYD010000692.1, forward strand.
GTAGGTTGTTGTAGTCGTATTGGATCTCGTTGGCTTGGACGAGCATCTGGGCATCGGGAGCGGGCTTGGCGGTGATGTTCGGTCCGGTCGGCTTCGGCCTGATCTGACTTTGAAAGGTCAAAAACGAGTTGTCCTGGGTACGCTGGGCAAGCGCGGGCCCGCAGTCCGCCAGGCTCAAGAGTATCGCGGCTGAGAAGACGAGCAACAGCGCGGCCGCACGCGACGCGCGGCAACGAAAAACGGGCAGGCGTGTGTCGGCCTCACCCACCATCACGTCGCAGCCCCGTTTACCGCCACCCCCGCCTCCCCACCCTGCTGTTATCACACGCAAAACCGTGCCAGACCAGCAGCCGCCCGCGGCAACTTCCCGCGCATTCGCCGAGGCATTGGGAATGAACATACCCACAAAGAGCAGCCTGATGCCAGACGAAATTGGTCTTAAAGCTCCCTTACCGGCAATCAATTGACGCAGTGTTGCAAACTTGCAAATGGAGAGAACCAAGCCGTCTCCCCGACCGGCACTCCGGCTGGGGCGGCCCTGGTTCAGCTGGCTTGGAAAGGCGTCGCCCGCCGTCGATTCCATGAGGCCAAGATCCCCGGCCGTTCTTGAGGGCAGTTCCGGAGATTCCGGTCGTGCGCGATTTCCACTCAAGACAAGCGAGACCTCTTCGCCCCGCAAAATGGCCGTCCCAAGGCAAGGCTGTTGAAATTCAAACTGGAACGATTAATAGGCTGTAACAAATCGAGGATATCGCCCGATGGCGAAGGATTTGAAGCTTGGATTTGCGCCGCTCAGGGCGCCCACTGCGGGCGTTCTTATTGTGTTCTGTGACGATTCACTCAAGCTTGGCGCTGCATCGCGCAAGATCCTGGGTAAGGCGGCCGATTCGGTATCCAGGGCCGCTGCGACCGAACATTTTACCGGCAGAAACGGGGGCGCCCTCGACATCGTCCTGCCGCCCG
>JASHYD010000693.1 GCA_030043175.1 Xanthobacteraceae bacterium
TCCAAAGCCCATGTTTCCTAATCCTCCCGGCCTGCTTCGCCTGGAACCATATTCCGAAAGCCTGCGGGAGAGGATCTGGTGGGGGGCCGGCTCGAACGCCACGGCGATCTGGGCTGCAAAAGTTGGGATGAACCTGCAGAGCTCGACGCTAAAGAACGACGAAACGGGCGAGGCCTTCCATGTGCAGCGGGCCGCGCAGATCCGCGAATACCGCGCTGCCTGGAAGGAGGCCGGCCACAAACGCGAGCCGCGCGTCTCGGTCAGCCGCAGCATCTTTGCATTGGTCAACGATCGCGATCACGCTTATTTCGGGGGCGCAGGTGACGGTTATGACCAGATCGGATTCATCGACGCGAACACGCGCGCGATCTTCGGCCGTGGCTACGCCGCCGAGCCGGATGCCCTGATCGAACAGCTCAAGAAGGACGAGGCCATCGCGGAGGCCGACACGCTGCTGCTGACCATCCCGAACCAACTGGGCGTTGCCTACAATGCGCATGTGATCGAAACAATTCTGACCCAGGTCGCACCCTCCATGGGATGGCGCTAACAAGATGACATAGCCCATCTGACTTGAAAGGAGTCCGAGTTGATATGAGCGTTGCCTTCACCAAGGAGGATAGTGCGGAAACTGCCTCGGAGACGCTGCTACCCGACCGACCGATTTCCCCTCATCCGAACCTTGTTACGGAAGCGGGATTAAAAGCCCTGCAATTCCAGCTCGATCAAGCTCGCGAGGCGTACCAGACGGCGCAAATGATCGAAGACGTGAATGAACGACGGCGGCAGGCCGCAAGCCCCTTGCGGGATGTGCGCTACTTTGCGGCTAGAATTCAGACGGCTCAGGTCATCGCCGATCCCGTTTCAGCCGACACCGTTGCTTTTGGGAGCACGGTGATGTTCAGGCGTGAAGACGGGCGCGTGCAGAAATATCGGATCGTGGGAGAAGACGAGGCGGACCCGAAGTGCGGCTCTATTTCTTTCGTATCGCCGGTGGCAAGGCTTCTGATGGGCAAAGCTGTGGGTGATGTAGCCGGCACATCCGATCAAGAGCTTGAGATCATTTCGATCTCCTAGCTCTTCATCGGACGCTACCGAAGTTGGATTGCGCCAGACTGGCCGGCGTTGCCTGGTTCGATCTGGTGTAATGGTACACCCGCTCGCGGTCGATCTTCTTCGATCTTGCTTCAAGAAGATGAAGCGGGGCGCGCCCGGCTCCAGCGAGCGCAGCGCTATATCCGGGTCGAGTGGCGGAGTGCTTGCCGCCGACGCCGGAGCGCAAGCGCACGACCACCCGGTCGTCAGATCCTACCGCTGGCCGCCGTCTTGTCCGGTTACGGACGGAAACCTGCCGCCCAGGTTAGGCGGTCGGTGAGTCTCTTGATGACTACCTCCTATTGGAAGTAATCCGCCTCAAAAAAACAGGTGCCACAGCCCCCCGAAGACTTCAGTAGGAGGGTGCTCCCCGTCTAAAGTGCCTAAAGTCGGCCCCGTCAGGCTCGATCGTGCCGATAGCCAAGAGCCGCCGGCGGAAACTAACCACTGCCTGGGGGAGAAAAGGCTCGGCGCATGGACGAGCCCGCGGTTGGTTTTGGTTAGCGCCCGGCGACTCCAGCTTATGGACAACAGCGTGCTGTCATTGAGGAGTGACGCCCTCGACGATAAATGCTCGGGTATTCGCCGAGCTATGCCTGATCGGCTTGATCGTGTCATAGGCCGGCGAATCATACTAGGCGCGCGCTTTCTCTACGCTATCAAAAGCAATTACCACAATGCGCTTCGGTGCTTCACCTTCAAGAACCGCTGTTTTGCCCTGGTTAACTAGAACTCGGGCGTTGAAAGGCACAAAAGTTGCCCCTACGCTCAAGGCGTATTTCTGAAAGGTGGTCGGGTCCGTAACATCAACTTCAGCGATTATATAGGCGGGTGCCACTTTGGCTTCCTGCGCATGAATTGCCATTGCGCCTGCAACACCGATCCCGACCCCGGCTATCGCTGCCAATGCTAATTTGTGCTTGGTGTTCATAGGTACAATCTCCTTGACTATGTGCGACAGTCAACGGCCCGGTGGGGCGTAGCTCGCGACCCCTTGCTTCGCCGTTTCCATCAGTGTTTTGAATTCACCGCTCACAATAACTGGAACCACCTGCAATTTTGCCAAGCTTCCTGTGGAACGCGCTACGAAATTAACTGCCTCTACGGCCCAATCGCTTGGTGCTTGCTGGATGATCAATCCGTCGAATTCACCTGCCATCGGGAAGAAATAGAAAGCCTCTACTTTCCCGCCGAAGGCCTCGGCCAGCTTCGAGACCGCAGCCGCACGGTCCTGCGGATTGTCTGCCATCGCTTTGATCGCTTGGTCCGTCAATTTGAAAAAGGCTCCATAGCGATGCATCGTGGTTGACTGTTGCGCGGTCGCCGGCGTGGCGAGCCCAACGGCTATAGCGGAAGCGATCAAGAGTGATTTCGCATCCATCAGTTCTCTCCATTAAATTTGTGATGTCCCTGGCCAACGCTGGCCGCACTCGCCAAAAAGCGACTTTGGCCAGGGCTGGCCAAAATTTGACTAGTGCTTCGAAATCGCCCCCGTGTTGCCCCATCCGGGGCAATAATAAGACCAAAAAAAGACCGATGTCTGGCGCCGAGGGTACGATGATGGGGCGGCCACAATGCCCCGGCGCCCGCGGAAGCCCCCGCCAAAACGGCCGCCGCGGCTACAGCGGCGAAATCGTGGTGTGCGACACACCGTAAGGTTCTGGCGATATCCATCAACGTCTCGCCGTTGTCACGCCGCTTACGAGCCTCGGCTTGCTGGTGTGGCGTTAATGGCGCCGGGCGCCCCATGTGAACGCCGCGGGCTTTGGCGCGAGCGTGCCCTTCGCCGGTTCGTGCCAGGATTAGCTCGCGCTCGAACTCTGCGGTATGCAGTGCACCGCATACTGCCGAGTTCGAGCGGGCCATGATCCTGGAGCGCGTTCGTGCCGGTCTTCGTCGCGCCAAGGAGACTGAGACCAAGAGCGGTAAACCGATCGGCAGGCCGACCGTTGACCCCGCGCTCGAAGTCAGCATTCGAGACAGTCTCGCCCGTGGTGTCAGCTACCGGGGTTACGGCTTAGACGTGCGGTGTTGCTCTTGGGACTGTGCAGCGGATTGCAGCGGCGTCTCGCCCTTTCGGCGGCGTCGTGAGCGTCGGGGTGTGAAGCGGAGAGCTCAGTCCGCTGTTCGGAATCCCAAGCGCTCGCCGCATCTCTCGGGCCTGCATCACCCGAAAGCAGGAAGCATAGCGCTAAGCTTTTTTCGGCGACCAGCCATAAGCCTTGGCGCAGGCGCCGCCCATCAACGTGGCCCGTTCAGTTTCGCTCAGGCGGTCCGTCTTCACGAAGGGCTCGACGGCCTGCTCATAGTTGACAACGGCGAACGCGCGCGTCCAGTCGGTGCCCCACAGGCAACGGTCCAACCCCCAGGCGTCGAACACGCGAGCGAGGGGATCCCAGATGTCCGGGAACGGGTACGGCTCCCGGGACAGCGTGCAGGCGCCGGTGACCTTGATCACTGCGTTCTTGCGCTTGGCGAGTTCCAGCACCTTGGGGAGGTCGGCCCAGGGTTGCGGCGGCGCGGGTGGTTTGCTCGGCTGCTGGATGGCGAGATGATCGATGATGAAGCGCGCGTCGGGGTGGCGGTCGATCAGCGCGGTGCCCGCGCCGATATTCCCAGAGAACAAGACGTTGACCGGGAAATCGTTTCTGACGGCTGCGCGCAGGATGCGGTCGAAGCCGGGGTCGTCCGGCGCGCGCTTTGATTCCCTGTTCATGATGATGCGGATGCCGACTGTGCCCGGCGTCCTCTTCCAGTCGGCGATGACATCGGCCACCGCCGGATCGTCGGGGTTGACTGGCTTAACCAGCGCGAACTTGTCAGGATGGGCCTTTTGCACCTCCAGCGCGTAGCTGGCGTCGTACTGGTACATCGAAAAGGGGGAAATATAGATCGCGCCGTCGACGCCCACCTTGTCCATCGCCGCCACCATCTCGTCGCCGGTGACGTGAGGAGGCCAGTTCGGCACGCTGTGCCAGGGCCGCTCCGGCGTGTTCGCCGCGTAGGCATGGACCTGGGCATCGATGATCGTCATTGGCGACGCTCCACTGGGTCGCGCCTGCGCTTTGGCATGCGCTCCATGTAGCAGCGCCGGCCCGGCCGCAGCCAGCGCCGCCCCGGTCCGCAGCACGCTGCGCCGGTCGATAAGCCTGTCTTTGGCAATCGGTTGGTTGACCATTTCTCCCTCCACGGCGCATCGGAGTCACGTTGTCAGTCGTTAAATTGAAGCCTGGCTTTGGCCCCCGGTCAAGGAAACCGGGAAACCGGTCCATGCGCATACCACGCAGGGTGCCGGAGACTTAAAACTATTCGGCTCGCCGTCGCCGGCTGCTGAGACGTCGCCCGCCGTCGCCCTGCGCTTGGCGAGACGCCCGCAGAGGAGCCGGCTGCGCCGGGGCCGGTGTGGTAGAAGCCCGGCGCTGATTCAAAATCCGCCGCACAGCCTTGTAATCATTAGTGTTTCTTGCAAAACATCCGCTATTGGACCCGTTATATGTCAATGGGTTGCGCGCGGGCCGCAAAATAAAGTGGCAGTCTTCGGGGCAAAAGCACAAGAGAGCGGTTCGCGTTTGTTGGCGAATTAAAGCTAAGGCGGCCCCCCCACGACGCCGCCACCATTGCTCGCGTTTCGCAACGCGAGCGGAAGACGCGGGCTATTTCCTCGGCGCAGCTACGCCGAAATTCGGTGTGGCCGTGCCATTCAAGCATTGCCATTTGGCACGCCCTTAGCTGCAAGCTTCGAACGCGCCAACCTAATCTATGCGCGGGCGCCCGAATGATGCGGCCTGCCGGTAGCAGAAAGCCCTCTGAAAACCTGCCCATATGCCCACTGAAAAATCAGAACGAAGAGGCCGATCGCTGCGTCGAAGATGAGGCACTCAGGAAATGCATCGTCGGCTGCAACAACGCATCCTGAGCAGTTTGTGAACGCCAGACGCGAGTTCGCTGCTGAGATCATCCAGTCCAACCTCCAACAATTCAATCATTGGCCGCGTTCCGCGGGAAAATCGGTGACAATTTATCAATTCAGTTACTCGACCGATGGAATCGCAGCGTACAAGCCGTGCGCGGCCCATAGAGGGCCTTATGACGGTCCTTTGCCTGCTCTTGGACACACCATTCAAGAGGCTTGGTTTCGTAATGCTGTAAAGCAACTCACGGAGTTAGGGCGTCAAGGGCGGATCGACGCTCTTAATGCTGATCCAGAAAATAAGCTGAGAAAAATTAAAGCGGTTATATCTTCTAGCCTATCATCATTCCGTATGCGATGCGGCAAGCATAGTTAATTAAAGCCGCAAGGATATAATTTAAGCGCTGGCATATGGATTATAACCGCGCGAAGCACGCTGGCAGGGCTATCGTATGGCCCCGCGATGGCATCCGCCGACCTTCCCAGGGCCCCCCGCGGTGCCTCCGCTAGAGAGGCACCGCCTCCCATGCAGGTTACGCCGATTTTCGACCTTGATGCGGCTAGCCAACGTGACGAGCTGCTTCACTCACCAAAGCGGGTCATATTCCTGACCGAGATTCGGGAGGCTTACCGGCCCCCGGCAGATTGTCGAAAGCTCCCTTTTACATGGCGCGACACGGATCTGCCCCGAGTGCGCCTAATAGCTCAGCCAGCCACGCCTCAGCTGACGACGTCACCAGGCGCACGACCGCAGAGCGGCCTTGCCCTTGAGTACCAAAGCGATCAAGCTGGTGCTGAGATGCTGTGCGTCGCGGTTTGCCAGACAGCCTCCCAGAGTTCCGAGCAGTGACAAGGAGAGGGGTGATGCCACGGGGTTTCACGAGCTTAATTCTTATCGCCATGATATTGGGAATTGTCGTCGGCTACGCCTGCCATGAAGCGTTCCCCGATGCGAAGACAGCGGCGGGCATCGCGGGCTACATCTCGCTCGTGACAGACCTATTCTTGCGCCTCATCAAAATGATCATTGCGCCGCTTGTCCTTTCGACGCTGATCGTGGGAATCACCCACATGGGCGCAGGCTCCGCGCTCGGGCGCATCGGGCTCAAGACGATGGGATGGTTTATCAGCGCCTCGCTGGTCTCACTCCTGCTGGGCATGCTGATGGTCAACCTTCTCCAACCCGGGGTCGACCTCGGCCTTCCGATTCCGGATACTGGCTCCACCCCTAACCTCAAAACCTCCGGCCTGAGCCTCAAGGAATTCGTCACTCATCTGGTGCCGAAATCTATCGTCGAAGCGATGGCCAACAACGAAATCCTGCAGATCGTAGTGTTTGCAATGTTCTCGGGCGTAGCGATCGCTTCGCTCGGCGAGCGTGCAAAGCCGCTCGAGAAGTTGATCGAGCAGGTATCGCATATGATGCTGGAAATCACTGGCTATGTCATGAAGGCAGCGCCACTCGCCGTTTTCGCCGCAGTGGCGGCGACCGTCACCACCAGCGGTCTCGACATCCTCGTCACCTACGGCAAGTTTATGGGCGGATTCTATGTGTCGCTCCTCATCCTGTGGCTGATGATCTTCGGAGCTGGGTTTCTTGTCGTGGGGCCGCGCGCCATTCGCCTCGCCCATCTGGTACGAGAGCCGCTTTTGCTCGCTTTCTCGACCGCAAGCTCTGAGGCCGCCTACCCGAAGACGCTGGAGCGCCTGGAACAGTTCGGCGTGCCTAACCGCATCGCAAGTTTCGTATTGCCGCTCGGGTATTCGTTCAATCTCGATGGCTCGATGATGTATTGCACCTTCGCGACGCTGTTTATTGCTCAGGCGTACGGCATCACATTGGGCGCCGGCGAGCAGATTACCATGTTGCTGCTGCTGATGTTGACCTCGAAGGGCATGGCCGGTGTGCCGCGCGCGTCGCTGGTGGTCATTTCGGCAACACTCTCAACCTTCAACATTCCGGAGGCCGGCCTGTTGCTGATCATGGGTATCGACCAATTCCTCGACATGGGGCGCAGCGCCACCAATGTGGTGGGCAATTCCGTGGCTGCCGCCGTCATCTCCAAATGGGAAGGCAATCTGCGTCCGGAGCAGCCCGGCATCGACGAGGGTGCGACGATCGAGCATCCGATCCCGGCCGCGGCGCCCGCCGAATAGGTTAGGAGCCATGATCCTCCGCGAAGTGCTCCGCATCGGCCTCGTCATTGCGACGCCATTCGTCGGGACTGCGGCCGGCCACGCCCAGGTGGAGACGAGCGACCCGGGCATCGTGTCGGGCACCCTCGCCCGGATAAAGACGACCGGTACCGTAAGGCTCGGCTACCGTGACGCTTCGATTCCGTTCTCGTATCTCGATCGATCGGGGCGCCCGATCGGCTACTCGATCGACATCTGCAATGCCATCGTGGAAGAGATCGGACGCCTTCTCGACCGCGAAGATCTCAAGGTCGACTTCGTCAAGGTGACATCGGAAACCCGGCTGCAGGCGGTCGTTAATGGCGCGATCGATCTCGAATGCGGCTCCACCACTAACAATTTGGAACGCCGCAAGCTCGTCGATTTCTCACCGATGATCTTCATCAGTGGCACCAAGATGATGGTTCCGGTCGCCGCCATCTGGCATGACTTTCGCGATCTCAAGGGCCGCAAGGTGGTGGTTACGCGGGGCACGACCAACGAGCAGGCGCTGAAAGCGCTCGACCAGAAATTCAAGCTCGGCATCACGCTTCTCGAGAGCCCAGATCATGAGGAGTCCTACCGCATGGTGGCAGCCGGCGAGGTCGACGCGTTCGCCACCGACGACATCTTGCTGTACGGTCTGATTGCGCAGCATCGCTCCCAAGGCCGGTTCAAGGTGGCAGGTGAATTCCTCTCCTACGACCCCTATGGAATCGCCTTCCGCCGCAACGAACCCGACCTCCACGACAGCGTTGAGCGTGCGATCCGCAATCTCGTGATCGCGCGCGACATCGACGCGGTCTATGCAAAATGGTTCGAATCCAGGCTGCCGAACGGCGAGCGGTTCAACATTCCGATGAGTCCGCAGCTTGAGGAATCATTTAGGGTTCTCGGGCAAGACAACGAGCCAAATTGACGGTTCGGCGATCACAGCGCCGCCCCATCGGGGACGGCAGCTACGGGGTCAACAACGGCCTCCGTAACTTCTGCACCAGTTTGCGCGGGGCGATTTCGGGCCGG
>JASHYD010000060.1 GCA_030043175.1 Xanthobacteraceae bacterium
GGCACGCATGGGCGAACACGGTCGCCCCATCCTCGGCGAGGTGTTCGTTGAGCAGGATGCTCGTTTCGGTCTCGCGCAGCAGCCGCGCCAGCGCCGCCTTCCGGTCTAGGGCGCAGGTCCTCGCCACATGCTCGATGCGAATAGAGGATTACAGTTCGAGCGGCCTCATGACGGGATAACTCCTCGAACCGTGACGGTCTATGGTCATCGTTCTGACATTGCCCGGCATGTTGCCATCAGTCTCACGTTCGGCAGAAGCTTCCTGGATCCGAAGTTCAATCAGATGGAATCTCATTTGTTCAGACACGGCGCGGTGCCCGTCAGGCGCTGCGCGGGGCAGTTTGGCCGCTCCGTCTAACCTCGAAATCGCCTATCGGTATTAGGACGGCACTGCAAGCATAGCCTGCTATGACGGCTGGCGCATCAAGGTTTGCGAGATCAATTGGGAGGACGAGGCACTGTTTTGCGACGACAGCGGCAAGCGCGTTGAAAGCGCTGGGGAGGCTGGCGATGATCATATTCATGTCCATATTGTACCCAAGGCTTCGGCCACGGGCGTGTGTTGGACTCAGAAACCGACCGTTGGTTATTTGAACAACTTCGCCCGCACGGCGCAGTCCTTGGCCTCCAGTAATTTCTGCAGCGCCATGGTGCGCTGCGGATTGCGCGGCAGCGTCTCGACAAGGCGTCGCGCAAGATCACCAAATGGCTTGCTGTGCTCACGAAGATGCTCCGGCAGGTTCTCATCGACAAAGAATTGCAATAATGGCTCCTCCTCGACAAATGTCGCGCGCGATTCGGTCAGGTCCGGGCGCTCGGCGGTGCCGGGATTGATAAAATTGACGGCATCCTGGCGCGTCATCTCCTGCTCCTGCAAGAAAAAGACGGCGTGGCTCTCCCGTTCGGCAAAGATCGCCACCAGCACGTTCGCGGCGGTCACCTCCTCGCGGCCGGAAGACTGGACATGGATCACGGCACGCTGGATCACGCGCTGGAAACCGGCAGTGGGCTTTGAGTCCTCCCAGCCGTCGGTGACGAGATCTTCCAACTCGGATTCGACGTAGCTCGCGAGATTGTGGCGCAGCTTTTCGACGTCGACATTGCAGCCCCGCATCACGGCGGCGGCGTCCTGGTCGTCAATCAACGCCAGCAACAAGTGCTCCAGCGTGGCGTATTCGTGGTGCCGCTCGTTGGCGAGCGCAAGTGCTTGGTGGAGCGATTGCTCTAGACCGCGCGAGAACGTCGGCATCAGGTTGTCTCCTCCTCACGCATCGTGGTAGAAACTCGACTGATGCTCTTGCTCTACCTTGCGGACGGTGAAACGGGATACATCCCGGTTAGCACCGCCGTGCTGGGCGCGTTGCCTGGACACCACGAGCACCGCCAGCCGAATAGATGACTTCCGACGCTCGCGAGCTGTTGGCGCCGCCAATGTCGGAGCTTGAGCATACTCGTCCAAAGCCTCTGGCGCGAACTCTAGCATGGTGTTCGAATCGAAACAGACACGTCGTCAGAGACTGGATCGAAGGCTGCAGTGCGGAAGGTGATCGACGCGTTTACAGTATAGCCGCGTGCCACAGGATGCGACGCCCCCCCAAGCCACAGCTCGGTTGAGGCCGACACACCAGCCGGCGGAATACCTGAAAGTCTAGGGGGCGGGACGGATGAAACCGGAAGCGCAATGACCCGCTTTCTTGAGCGTAGCCCGTAAGGCGGCGCGCTTTGTCTGCCATGGTCGCTCTATCGACTACCGCTTCGCCGAAACCTTGCTTTACCGCGAGCGCGCGGAGCTTGAGGCTGTAATGTCTGGCCTTTTCTCGAAAACATGTATAGGTTGTAAGTGGTTGGCTGCTAAACCGTTCAATTGGTGGCGCTAAGGCGCTTACCTCAAGGGGGGCGACTATGGTCAAGAGCGCTGACAATGGCCCGATTGACCACGTGATTGTTAAGGCCGCGATCTATCCTTCAATCGGAGTCGCGCGCGTCGGCAGCAGCAAGACCGATTGGTATATCGGCCCTGAGGTGCCGAATCCGCTCCCGCGGCCCGCAGGCTTTTATCGCGACAAATCCGGTGCACTAAAGCGCGAGGCGGCGCGCTTTCGGGTCTATGGCTTGAATGCGGAGGGACGGATTGTTCGAGAGCTGACCTCGGCGGACGCCGAGGTGATTTGGAGCGTAAGGCTCGCAAACAAAAAAGCCGCTTGGTATGGATTCCAGTTGGCGCTGGACATCCCGGAGGCATCGGCGCCAGGCATGACGCCGACGACACTTCGTAATCCAATGATCACCCGTCGCGCCGCTCTCGCGATCACACCATCGGCCCGCTCGATTTCCGGTGCCTCCCAGCCCGAGCAACGATTTGGAGATGGTGCCTTCATGGGGAAGCCAGTTTACCTCGGATCGATTCTGACCGATGACGCGGGTCGATTGGTCGTTCTCGGGGGACACGGAGTTTCCGCATCATACAACGACACTGCAGCTATCACGTTCGCCAACAACGATACTTGGCACGACGATATGGCGGACGGCCCGGTCACGGCTGCGGCCAAGCTCGCCGACAGGGAGTTGCCGGTGGAGCCGGCCTGGATTGTTGTCGCTCCCCCAAATTATGCGCCTTGCCGCAAGTCGGTTCGGACCATGTGGGATTTGATGCGTGATCTCGCTATCAATAATGGCTGGCTGGTGACGCCAAAGCGGCCGTCCTTCGCCGACGACATCCTTCCCATCTTTGAGCGAATGGCCGGTCTGCAGTGGGTGAACGAGGGTTTCGCGGCGGGCTTTGGCTGGAAAGGAGTATTCGATCTGACGCCTAACACAATCGGGCGTTTGGCGGCTCCCGATCCTGCCAACCTTGAATGGCGAAAGGTCATCGCGAATCTGTTTCGAACCGGAAGCATTGACCAGACGAACACCGTTGACAGCTGGGCGCCAGTGCCGTGGCCCTGGATCTACGGCGACGCGATGAATCAGCCGCCGGCGTTGTCGCCGCGCCAGCACAGCAGCGTGTCTAACTTGCAGCGCGCACAGTTGCAACAATGGGCCGCTGGCGACTTCGACGCCGACTATGATCCTGGTCGCCGCGTGCCGCGACGCATCGAGGATGTGCCCGTAGCGCAGCAGGGTGATACGCTTACCAAGGCTGCGCTCGATTTTTGCCTCGCCGATGCGTTCCATCCGGGTTGCGAGATGACCTGGCCCGTTCGCCAGATCTCGATGTATCGGGCACCATTTCGTTTCGCCCACGCGCCCGAAGACCGGATCGAGCCAGACTATGGATTGACGCTGACATATGCGACCGCATCGGCGCCGAACGGCTGCCTCGGCCCGCAGGTGCCCGGCGGCATTAGCCGTTGGATGGCCCTACCTTGGCAGTGCGATACGGCGAGCTGCCGCTCGGGCTATGACAAGACCTACGCCCCATTCCTTCCAACGTTCTGGCCCGCACGGGTCCCCAACCAGATCCTGACCCTCCAGGACTACCAGATCGTCATGGACGAGACCCGGCCTTTGGCCGCGCGCCAGGCGGCGTTTTTACACCGAGAAGACTGGAATGCACCACTTGACCTGTCGTCGTCGCCCATCGCTCAAATCAATACGATGATTACCCACTTCGACCGTATGGGTGTCGTCGAGAGCCACCCCGGACCGGCCGATGGTGCGTTTCCGGGGACCATCGAGGTCGAAGATCGATCGGAGGCTCGAACTGGCATCATGCTGCTTAAGCAAACCGGTGCCAAGGATTCAGGGGTGACAGACTTTTCAACGATTGACAAAGTGCATCGTTTGCCGCGGTCTTTGCATCGCTGAAGGTTCAGGTTGATCATGGCGACCGATATTTCAGTTGATGTCGTCATTGTTGGTGCCGGACCGGCAGGCGCGGCCACGGCGCTGATGCTCTCGCCATTCGTTCGAACGCTGTTATTGGATCACGCGGACTTGCGTGCGGATCGCGAGGCTGGCGCCCGAATTGGAGAATCCCTTCCGGCTGCGGCGCATCGCATACTGCGCGATATGGGACTTTGGAACGACTTCCTGCACCAGGGGCATGCTACCTGCTACGGGAGCCGGAGTATCTGGGGCGGGGCGGAGCCCGTTTGTGCCGACAGCATACGTGATCCCGACGGACCCGGTTGGCACCTCGATCGCGCGCGCTTCGATGCCTGGTTGCGCGCGTGGGCATGCCAGCGCGGAGCCACACTGAGGACGCCGGCCAGGGTGGTGGCCCTGCGGCGCGACGGTGCTGATTGGCGCCTAAGCCTGCTCCATCATGGCCAGTCTGTGACTGTGGCCTGCAGATACGTGATCGACGCTGGCGGACGCAGGGCTTCCGTGGTTCGAATGCTCGGACGAAGACCCACGTCCGCGGACCGTCTCGTCTGTCGCTGGATTCATGGCGCTTCTCAAGGCGACTATGGTACCACCGTCGTCGAGGCCGAGCCGGATGGCTGGTGGTATACCGCTGCGCTTCCGGGCGGGCGGCGTGTGCTTGCCTTCCATACCGACGCTGACCTGACCGCTGCAAAGACAACAGTAACCAGCCAGGCCCTTCTGGCACGTGCACGAACGCAATCAGGGGTCGGGCCATTGCTCGCTATCACCGGTTTCGAGGCGCAAGGAATCGGTGGCAATTGCGGGGCTCAAACCAGTTGGCTCGGCGGAGTGACCGGTCAGGGATGGATCGCGGTTGGCGACGCTGCCTTGGCCTGCGACCCGCTCTCTTCGCAAGGTCTATTGAACGCACTCTACTCGGCGCTCCTCGCCGCGGGTGCGGTCAGGCAGGCACTAGCTGGCGATCCCAGCGGCCTGGATGAATATCAGGCGGCTATCAATGATCTGTCGAGCGTTTACCGCGCTCACCTCATGGCCTGGTATACGCTTGAAAGAAGATGGTGTGATAGACTGTTCTGGCTGCGCAGGCACGTGTCGGTCGACTGTGAAGAATCGCCGTTGACGCGGCGGCGCGTTTTGGCGCCGCGCCAAGCAACGCCTGGAGGAGGCGCAATAAAAATCTCAGCCACTTGATCGGGAGGCTGAAGTTGTAGCCGCCAGCGGCGAGGATTGGTGTTGTTGGCGTCGCCGTGACGGTGGGCGAGATAGCGTGAGCCATTTTCTCCGCTACGTAAAGTTGTTGTATATTCCTCTATGCAGCCAAAGCGGTCGATGGGCGAGACGCCTCGGTTGCCGAGCTGCGGCCCGGGATGATGAGCCGAAGGGAGCCCGGGGCCGCCCGCCCGACTGATCTGATTCCATTGAGCGGCGCTGGCTCGGAGCCACGGCTCATGAGCCTTGCCGTGTTGCCCCGAAACTCACGCCTGAAGCGCTTCTCGATCATTTTGCCATCATCGATGATCCGCGCGACCCGTGGCGTGCGGCGCACCGGCTGGCGGAGGTTTTGCTGCTCGTCGTTTGCGGCACGATCGCGGACTGCGACGACTACGAAGCCATTGCAAAATGGGCAACGCACATCTTGCGTTTTTTCGTTGTTTTCTGCCCTACTATCACGGCGTTCCCGGTGCGCGTTGGCTGACCATTCTGGTGAACCGCGTCAATCCGGACCTGTTCGCGCACGCGTTTACGGGTTGGGTACGGGAGATGTGGCCTGATCGAGCGAACTTTATCGCCATCGACGGCAAGACGTCGCGCCTAAGTCACAATCGTGGCGCCGGCAAAGCGCCGCTTCACCTCGTTTCCGCTTTTGCCACCAACAGTCGTCGCTGAATCAGCAATTTTAGGGGCCTGTCCCTGTCGGAACTCAAACTCTCAAACTCGAACATATCGATGGTGTAGCCCGCCCAAGATCGGCGACGAAAGCACGCGCGTCGGCGTGATCGTGAACAAAGTCCTCGAGCCCTGCGACGGCGGCCGTTCGTCGTTTCGCCATGTACTTCGCCACGGTGGTCTGGCCGACATCCACGCCGAGCTTAAGGAGTTCACCGTGGATGCGGGGAGCGCCCCATAGCGGATTCGCCACGGTCATCTCACGAATGAGTTGGCGAATCTCATCACGTGTCCTGGGTCGACCGCCGCGTGGCCTTGATTTCCTGCGCCGCCCGGCTCGCAACCCAGCGCGATGCCATCTGATGATGGTCTCCACTTTGAGGATTTTCACCACGTCCAACACCTCGGGAGCCAGGTGATAGAGCCCCGCAAACACCAGGCGATCGATACCTACGCCTCAGCACATTGAGCTGTGCCGAAGGGCGAGAAATTCGGTTTGCAAGGCTGCGCGCGAAAACAGCCCGACCACGGCGTGCCAGATCAACTCGAGGAGATCGCTCATCGCCGTGATTATCGACCGATTCGCAGGCGATCGACAGCTGGCCACGAGAGCAAACAGCATCGCAAATCTGTTGGCTTCTGGTGTGATAGCGCCGCGCAATCTGGCCATGGCTTTCCGCACCAGCTCGGGTTTGGCAAAGCAGAACACCACAAAATCGTTGTCATCGCGACGCAAAGAGTGCGTCAATTGCACCGCCAACAGGGGGCGACAGCGCCAAATACCACCTCACTGTTCTTGAGGCCACCGACCCTTTCAGCCGGGAGCGCCACATGAGGCGGCCATCTGCGCTTGAGATCACCGCTGGGCGATCTCGCCTTTACGGCGGCTCATCGCCATATCACCATCAGCCGGCCTTCAAACAGCGCACTTAATCGCCTTTTAATCAGACCTCGTCGAAGCCCTTCTCGTACTCGTTCATATCGAGCCGGGTCCGCAAATCCGCGTTGAGCTCTTCCAGCACTTCTGTGATGTCAGCGGTCGCGCCTGCTGTGCAACGAGCCGTTCTGCAGCTGCTGAATGAGCTCATCAAGCCGGTCCAACTTGGATCGCTCCTGCTTCATCAGCTCATCAAGCCGACGTCCAGCAGCCTTCCCAGAATCGGATACCACTCATCCATTTCCTCGTTGTGCAGGGCGATGACTTCGTCATTTTGACACACCGTCGTGTTTTATCGGAGGTGACTAGATCAGCGTTTCCGAAATTCGAATCATATCAAGCAGCCTTATCGAGCTTGAAGGGCCAGGTGTGAACGACGGGCTGCTGATTGAAGTAATCGATAGCGGCCATGATGCGATCCTTGAGTTCTTGTTTGGATGCGACACGGATATGACGCAAGACGGAGCGGGCGAGTTTAGAGAAGAAGCCCTCGATGAGGTTTAGCCAGGAGCCGTGCGTG
>JASHYD010000694.1 GCA_030043175.1 Xanthobacteraceae bacterium
GCCTTCAACGAAGCCAAGCGAGACTTTGTTTTCCGGCCTGCAGTAGGCGGAGATGCCGTCCCAGTGGCGGTCGATCATATCGGCGAAGCGCTCGTAGGGTCCGAGGCGCTGCCATTTGAGGCTGGCTCGCCAGTTGTCGAAGAAACACCGCGCCCAAGCTTCGCGCCCACAGTCCCAGAGCTGGCCGAAGGCCTAAACCATGCGACGGAATTCATAGTCCCAGTACTCCCATCGAGTACCTGGAATTCAGATAACGGTATTCCTCGCGCGGCACCCCAGGCTTCGCGATCGCTCGGATCAGAACGAAGCAACGCGTTTCCGGATCGCTCGACGGCACCTCGGCGGCGAGACCTATCCCCTTGTTCAGATAATTCACAATTTGAGGCGTAAGCATAGGTAGTGAGCCGAATGTTGGTGATTGGCTAAGGCTACCAACGTGAAATTCGCTTTTCCACCCGGCGACTGATCACTCACCCGAGTAACATCGCGAATGTCTGCCCGTCAGGGTGAAGCAGTCGTGCGACTTGGCTGAGAACCGCTGCGTCGCAAGGCTAGACGGCGCACTGCGAAGGTGTTCCTAAGGGGAACTCGTCTCGCTCTTGTCGAGCATCGCCCTCCCAACCAAGGTGGCAGCCTTTATCCTGATTTGCTCTCCCCATGCGATCCGACTGACCCAGTTTGCGGGAATGTCGATCGCGCAATTCTGGCCCTCCACATAGCCGCTTTCCTTAGCCCCATGAGGAACGCCGCCACGTAGAGGCGGGAGTTTTCGTCCACCGACACGCTGCCGAGAAACCCGATTATCGGGCGACCTTCTGCGGCCACGCCGTCAGCGGCCAAGCCGTCGCCCCGCCAAGGCCCGCAATGAACTCCCGCCGTCTTGTATGACGCGAAAGAAGCACAGTGAGAGGTGACGGGGGTCACCCAGAGCGAAGGGGAACCACTCCCGCTGCCAACCCCGACACGCCCCGTTGGCCGCGAGCAAATTGAGGGACATCATCATTTCGTCAAGGTGGTCTCACCGCAGGATACTTTTATAGGTGCTGACTCGTGATATATTTGCGGCAATCGCAACAATATTATTCGGGAGGATGCCCATGGCGCAGCTCACCCTCATGGTCGATGGCAGGGCACGCGCGATCGAGGTTGACGACCCCGACATGCCGCTCCTTTACGCCCTGCGCGACGACCTCCAATTGAACAATCCGCGCTTCGGCTGCGGGCTCGGCCAGTGCGGCGCCTGCACGGTGCAGATCGACGGCCGCGCGGTGCGGTCGTGCATTACGCCCGTCGGCGCAGTCACCGAAACCAGGATCACCACGCTCGCTGGCCTCGGCACGCCCGATAAGCCGCACCGGATCCAGACCGCGTGGATCGAAGAGCAGGTGAACCAGTGCGGCTACTGCATCAGCGGCTGGCTCCTCACCGCCGCCGAGCTCGTCGACCGCAATCCGAACCCGACCGACGCACAAATCAAGGACGCGCTCAAGGACCTGATCTGTCGCTGCGGCACCCATGGCGCTGCGTTGCGCGCGGTCAAGCGCGCGACCCAGCAGGCTTGAGGAACGCGCCATGATCCGCATCGACGCCCTCAACCGCCGCGCCTTCCTCACCTCGACCGGAGCCCTCGTTGTCACGCTCGTCGCGCCGTCGCAACGAGCCGCTGCCGCAGGCAATGGCGCCCTCGTGCGCCCGCCCGTGGTAGGCGACCAGCTTGACTCCTACATCACCATCGACGCCGACGGCGCCGTCGTCGCCTACTACGGCAAGATCGACGGCGGGCAGGGGCTCGGGACCGCCATCGCGCAGATGGTGGCCGAAGAAATCAACGTTGCCTACGAGCGCGTGCGCGTGATCATGGGTGACAGCGCGCTCACGCTCGACATGGGCGGGGCGAGCGCGGCGATCGGCGTGTCGCACGGCGGCATGATGCTGCGGCGGACCGCTGCCGAGGCGCGCCATCTCCTGGTCGAGATGGCGGCAAAGTCCCTCGGTCAGCCGGCCGACGAGCTCGCCGTGACCGACGGCGTCGTGCACGCGGTCGCCAACCCCGCCAAACGCGTGTCCTATGCGGAGCTGATCGGAGGGCGCTACTTCGACAGCAAGGTGACATGGAACGGCAAGACCTCAAGCGCGCTCGCGGTCGAGACGAAAGTTTCGCTCACGAAGCCGGCCGACTTCAAGGTCATCGGCCAGTCGTTTCCGCGCCGGGATCTGCCCGGCAAGGTGTTCGGCACACTGGAAATGGTGAACGACGTACGGCTGCCCGGCATGCTACACGCGCGCATGATCCGCCCGATCGTAGCAGGCGCGGTTCCGGTCAAGGTCGACGAGGCCTCGATCAATGATATTGCCGGCGCCAAGGTGGTCTGGATCAAGGACCTCCTCGCCGTCGTCGCCGAGAAGGAATGGAACGCCGTCAAGGCGGCGAGGGCCCTCGAGGTGACCTGGTCGGAGTCGAAACCGAACTTCCCCGGCCACGACAAGCTGCATGAGCACATCCGCAAAGCGCCGGTGATCAAGCGCGGCATCCAGCGCAAGAACGGCTCGGTCGAAGAAGGCCTCAAGCAGGCAGCACGAGTGATCGAAGGACAATACGAATACCCGACCCAATCCCACGCGAGCATGGGACCGGCCTGCGCGGTCGCCGATGTGCGCGGCGAGGCGGCCACGATCTGGACATCGACACAGAAACCCTACGATTCGGCGACCTGCGTCGCCGAATTGCTGGGCATGCCGCGCGAGAGGGTGCGGGCGATCTGGATGTTCGGCACCGGCTCCTATGGCCGGAACGACCAGGGTGACGCCACGGCGGATGCGGCGGTCCTCTCGAAGCATCTCGGGTGTCCGGTGCGCGTGCAATACATGCGTCACGAAGGCATCGCCTGGGACCCCAAGGGTACCGCCGCCGTCAACACCGGGCGGGCCGGCGTCGACGCCTCCGGCAAGGTGATCGCCTACGAGTACATCAGCAAGGCATTCTCGCGCACCGACACCAACACGCGCGAGAGCCGCGCCGCCGACGTGCTGGCGGGGCATCTCCTCGGCTTGCCGCTGAAGCCCGATCTGAGTTTCGAGATTCCGGTCGCCTCCTACACGTTCGACCACGCGCGGCTCGGCTGGGACATCATTCCGCCGCTGATGGATCGCGCCTCGCCGCTGCGCACGACCCACCTGCGCGACCCCTTTGGCCCGCCGATCCTGTTCGGCAGCGAATCGTTCATGGACGAGGTGGCGGCCGCGACCAACACCGATCCGGTCGATTTTCGCCTGCAATATCTCAAGGAGCCGCGCGACCGCGACGCCGTACGGATCGCCGCCGAACGCTACGGATGGCAGCGGCGGCCGTCGCCCCGCAACGACCAGAAGGACAACGACGTCGCGATCGGCCGAGGCATTGCCTTCCGGCGCCACTTTTCCACCTTCATCGCCCTCATCGCCGAGGTGCGCGTCCACCGCCAGACCGGCAAGCTCGATCTCTTGCGTTACGTCTGCGCGCACGACGTCGGCATGATCGTGAATCCAGAGACGCTCAAGCACGTCATCGACCGGCAGCTGGTCTACGGCACCAGCCGGGCGATGTTCGAAGAGGTGCGCTTCGAGCAGAACATGGTCACCAGCGTCGACTGGCAGAGCTATCCGGTCATGCACATCGACTCGGTCCCCGAGGCGATCGAGATCGTGCTGATCAAGCGGCCGGAAGCGGCGCCCTCGGGTGCCGCCGAGATGGCGCTTGGCCTTGTTCCGGCGGCGATCGGCAATGCGGTGTTCGACGCGACCGGCGTGCGGCTTCGCCGTGTGCCGTTCATGCCGGAGCGGGTCAAGGCGGCGCTAGAACGCGCTTAACCATCAGGATGCGGTCATGCCCCAGGGGAGCTTACCCGCTTAGGTCAGTCAGCAGAATTTTTCGGCCGACAAGCAGAAAAAACAGTCATGTTTCACGGAAGATCAATCGCCGCGATCGTACTCGTGGCGGCGCTGCTGCGGACAATTGCCCCCGGTCAGGCGTTCGACGAATCGCGGTATCCTGACCTGAACGGGCAATGGAGCCGAGCCCACGCACGCTCGCAATGGGATCCGAGCAAGCCTCGCGGCCTCCAACAGCAGGCTCCGCTCACCGCCGAGCATCAGGCCATTTTCGAAGCCAATCTGGCGGATCTACACTCAGGCAACCTCGGCGCTGATCTGCAAGTTTTTTTGTCTTCCCTCGGGCATGCCGCGGATGATGATCGCCTATGAGCCAATCGAGCTTACCATCACTGTAGAGATCTGTAGAGACCGTTTACCTCCATACAGACCATTTTGGCGATTTTCGCCGCATCTATCCGACGGACGGGATTGGCCGGCGAAGATCGAGCCGTCGTTTGAAGGCTATTCGATTGGCAAGTGGGTCGACGAGAACGGCGACGGCCGCTACGACGCTCTTGAAGTTGAGACCCGCGGCCTCAAGGGACCCCGCACATCCGATGCTGATGGGCTCCCGCTGCACGAGGACAACCAGACTGTCGTCAAGGAACGGATCTACCTGGACAAGACTAACCGCGACCTCCTTCACGCCGAAATCACGACGATCGACCATGCGCTGACCCGCCCCTGGACGGTCGTGAGGGACTACAAGTGTGAACACCGTCCGATCTGGCACGAATATGTCTGCGCCGAAGCCAATAGCCATCTAAGTATCGGCAAGGAAAATTGCTTTCTGAGCGCGGACGGGCTTCTGATGCCGACGCGCAAGAACCAGCCGCCGCCAGATTTGCGATATTTCATGCCCACCTTGAAATGACCGCGACGAGGGAAGGCTAGGCCAGGACCAAGCCGGCCGGTGCAGTTTTCCCACACCGGAAAAAGTCGGGCATGTCCCGGCGATCTACGTCTTGCTCCGGTGAGGGGCTGAAGACCGGGGTGAATGCTGGCATGTCGTCGAAGTGATTTAATTTCACCAAGAATCACCGTAGAGCGGCGAACGTTTTGGAGGTTGAAATGGCCATTTATCTCAGGTCGGTTAGCGACTTTGGCGAACACTTTTTTGAGGAAACAGACGGACGCATTATAATAGATTTATCTGATGCAGCTTCTCGGGATTGATGTTGCGCTTAAAATTGGACGAGTTCTAGGTGGTTCAAGTAGCCAAATTCTAACACAGGGAACTTGTGAGGATATGCACGACGTTGTCATTGATTGGATTGTTGATAATGAAAAGAAGAATATGGACGTATTGATTTTACATTTTGATAAATTAGTAGAATTAGAACAAATTTGTTGACAAAACTAGCGTTAGCTATTTCTAGTTCTTTATGATTGTAATTGCTGCGGCAAAAGAATAAACCGATGAATTCAATATGAATGCTTGAATTAACAATATAAATATATATTTCGTTTTGAATGATAAGTCAATCAAAAATAAATCATGCTTGTTTTAATTGCGACCCGCCTGGCTATCTGTTTCGCCACGCGGGCGAGATCACTGAGGCGCAATGCCTTGAATTCGAATTCGCCATAGATGTTCTACAAAGGAAAACCCTCCTCTTCATCGTCCCCCTTGACGATCTTTTGCGCCCAATCACCCGACAATTTGTCCGCCGCGAGTCTCGGCTTAAGGTGACTGTAATCCTTTTCGATCATGGCAATGGAGGTGCCCTTTTGCTTGGCGAGCAAACGTAGGTCGATTCCCTTGTAGACAATTTGGAACGTCGCGCAGGTATGGCGCAATGAATACAGGGTACGCTCCTCCCCGTGATTGGGTCTTGGAGCAAGTCATATTCCTTTAGCAATGCAATGAATGTTTGCCGCAACTTTTTCGACACTGCTCCATCCGAAAGGCTGAAGACTAGCATGTCACCATACATAGCTTTTTGGGTGCTAAAGTTGGTCATATCCGTGTCGGTAAGTTCAGGATAAAAAGCGTTGACGAATACGAATGAGATAGACAAGGCAATTTGGCTTGGCAAGCAACTCGCGTCGTCCAGTTTTCCCATCCACGTTGAACGTCAGGTACTTGGCTCCATCTTCCTCAATGACGTTGATGTGCTTCCAGCAAAGATTTTCCGTTCCCGTGCCGTGTCTCATGCCGGTACAACTCACGGATCTAGGATGATTCAGGGCACGCGACATTTGGCGGAATTCATCCAATGAAAAGGCTGATCTTCGTTCGGACTTAACACCCTTGTTTTCCAAATCTGGAATTTGCGCTTTGGTGGCATTGTGATTGGATAAGGTGGAAGCTTTCGGCAGCTTGCCCTTGTGCTCAATGCGCCACTTCGCAAATTCCAAAATCTCGTTTTGGGGCCGGGCAGAGAGGAAAGCGGATGGGCTGATGTGCTCCGCTCGGAAGCTGGTCCACCACCTGCAACCGATACAGCGGCAAATCTTAAGGCTCACCTTCCGAGCCGTCGCTGTTCGCGTAACAAGAATGCATCCGTTCTCACATCACGCGAAACTATTTTTTTCTTGGGGGGAACGGGAGGTGATGCCCGAATGACCACCATGGTGTCCAATCTGCCATTCGATAACTCGGTCGATGCCGAGTTCCACGACACTACTAGACCTAAGGCAAGGACAGCGAGTCTTACCAACAATGCAGACTTTTTTCATGGATAGCCCTACCTACGTTGAGTCTCTATTCCCAAGTGGTTAATTCATTGCCTCGTGTTGTGACCTGAGGAGTGTGCGCACCCGACCGCGACGGCGCGTATGGCGCTGCCTTCATCCGGCGCATCCGGGCCATAGGCATTCGCGACCGACCAGTCTCGGCGCGGTCGCCTTGGCAGAACGGATATGCGGAGGGCTGTTCGGCTCGACCCGACGGGAATGTCTTGATCAGTCGTCGTCGTTGGCGAGCGCTATCTTCGCCACGTTCTCGCATCGTACCAAACATACGACAGCGAGGTCGGAACGCACCTATCGCTGCAGAAGGACACGCCGGTTCGGCGTGACGTGGGCCGAACAGGGCGTGGGCGTTCGTCGCCGATCTTGGGCGGGCTACACCATCAATATGTTTCGAGTTTGAGTTTCCGACAGGCACAGGGGCCATCGAGTGCCCTTGGAGCCGCGGGCATGACGTTCTGCAAGAGGCCCCATCGCGCGTGATGTAAAGAAGTGATACCGTCCGGCGCCACGCATGGTGCACCCGAGCTATCGCCGATGGACGCTTCAACATCCGCTCCTCTTTCCTCAGGTGCCATGCGCACGAGGCGCTACCGTAAACGCAAGAAAGAGGGGATACGCTGCGCGCGCATCCGAATGGGTGAGGCCGCCATCCGGTTCCTGGTCGAGGGCAGCTTCCTGGCCGCTAACTCACGCCCGAATGTGGACATGGACATCGAGCGGGCGCCTTACGCGCTCTTCAATGCTGCCAAAAACGCCGGTGTCAGCAGCTAGGCGGTGCATGGTTTTGAGCCGTTCTCGGATAAAAAATTTTGGCCGCGAATTACGAGCGCCCGCGG
>JASHYD010000061.1 GCA_030043175.1 Xanthobacteraceae bacterium
ATACGGACGCCATACTCTCGAAGAGGTGTTCCTCGACGTCGCGCGCGGCCGTCCCGGCATCCGCGAAGCCGGACCCTGAGAGTGCCCGCCATGAAGCTCGTCATAAAATCCGCGATCTCGCGCTGCGCGATTTCCTGGCGCCGGATCGCCGCCATGATCGAGCGCTATTGGTATCTCTTGCGCTCGTCGTGGCCGCGTCTCCTCGAACTCGTGTACTGGCCTGCGGTACAGCTCATGACGTGGGGCTTCCTGCAGCTTTACCTCGGTCAGAACGCCGGATATTTCGCCCGGGCCGGGGGCACCTTTATCGGCGCGGTGCTGTTGTGGGATATCCTGTTCCGCGGCCAGCTCGGCTTTTCACTGTCGTTTCTTGAGGAGATGTGGTCGCGCAATCTCGCCAATCTAATGATAAGTCCGCTCAAGCCGCTCGAGTTCGTCCTCGCCCTGATGGCGATGAGCGTCGTTCGCCTGCTGATCGGCATGGTTCCGGTGTCATTGCTGGCGATCGGTTTTTTCGGTTTCAACCTCTACGCGATGGGCCTTGCACTCGCGGCGTTCTTTATCAACCTCATCCTGACCAGCTGGGCGGTCGGCATCTTCGTGTCAGGAGTGGTCATGCGCAACGGCCTCGGCGCCGAAAATCTCGCCTGGTCCGTCATGTTCCTGCTGATGCCGCTGACCTGCGTCTATTACCCGGTCAGCGTGTTGCCGGCATGGCTTCAAGTCGTCGCGTGGTCACTGCCACCGACCTACGTGTTCGAGGGCATGCGCGCGCTGCTGATCGATCACCAATTTCGGGCCGATCTGATGGCCGAGGCTTTGTTTATGAACATCGTCCTGTTCGGAGCGGGCGTAACGGGCTTCATGCTATTGCTGCGGGCAGCCCGCCGTCACGGGTCGCTGATGCAGACCGGGGAATGACCCCAACATCCGGGCACCGCGAAACTTCTTTATTGAAATAAGCGCGATCGTTCGCCATATGCTGCAATGCAGCAGGCGCGAGGGAATGCAATATGGCAATCGGTGAATTCGGCGGCGGTCCGAATGTGCCCGGTGAGGGCGCACTCCTGATGTCCGCCCCCTTGTATTGGTTCTACGAGATGAGCCACGCGGCGCTCAATCCGTCGCGGGCATTCGCCGACGCCACCAAGCTTCTGTTCAAGAACCCGCTAAACCCGCTGGCCGTTACGATCTTCGGCAAGTCTGTTGCGGCGGCCTGCGAAGTGTTCGAGCGCAGCATCCGACGCTACGGCCGACCCGAGTGGGGCATTGCGAGCACGCTTGTCGGCGGCGAACGGATACCCGTTAGCGTCGAAACGCTGTGGGAGCGGCCGTTCTGTCGCCTGCTGCACTTCGCGAGGCTGTTCGACCATGCGCCGCTGCGGCCGCAGCCGCGCTTGCTGATCGTGGCGCCATTGTCCGGCCACTACGCGAGCTTGCTGCGGGGCACCGTTGCGGCGTTCTTGCCCAGTCACGAGGTCTACGTCACGGATTGGACTGACGCCCGCATGGTCCCGATCACTGAAGGACGGTTCGATCTCGACGATTACATCGACTACCTGATCTCGATCCTGCATTTCCTCCGCGGCGACGTTCATGTCCTTGCGGTGTGCCAACCATCAGTGCCGGTAGTGGCTGCCGTCGCGCGCATGGAGGCGGTCGGGGATCCTCATGTGCCGCACTCCATGGTGCTGATGGGCGGACCGATCGATACGCGGGTCAACCCGACCAGCGTCAATTTACTTGCAGAGGCCCGCGGCACCGCGTGGTTCCGGCGCAATGTCATCACCAAGGTGCCGTTCCCTCATCCGGGTGCCGCGCGTGACGTCTATCCGGGATTTCTGCAGCTGCACGGTTTCGTCAGCATGAATCTCGAGCGTCACATCGAGGCCCACCGCAACCTGTTTCACCATCTGATTGAGGGCGACGGCGATTCGGCCCAAAAGCACCGCGAATTCTACGATGAATATCTCGCCGTGATGGACCTTGCGGCCGAGTACTATCTGCAAACTGTCGACACCGTATTCGTGCGCCACGCCTTGCCCACGGGAACTATGACCCATCGCGGCCGGCCGGTAGACCCATCAAAGATCCAACGGGTTGCGCTGATGACGGTTGAAGGGGCCCATGACGACATTTCCGGCGTCGGCCAGACCAAAGCGGCGCATCAGCTGCTCAGCACCCTTCCGGACAAGCTCAAGGCGCATTGGCTGCAGCCCGGCGTTGGCCATTATGGCGTTTTCAATGGTTCGCGTTTTCGCGCCGAAATCGCGCCTCGCATCGCGGATTTCGTACTGACGCACAATTCTCGCAGTGCTGGCCACGACACCGACAGTCCCGGCCGCGGCGCGGGCGGTAAGGTTGCGTCATTCGAAGCCAAGCGCGCGACCCGCCTCGATTCCAACTGACGTCAGTCGATCGATCGCGCGGACGTGTGTTCCCACGCTTGGTTCGGCCGTCATGGGCCGGGGCTTGATTCGTCGCCCGATGCGTAACTCCGGCGATTTTGCAAGGCCGTAATAAAGTTCGCCAATCTCCCATCAAACATCTGAAATCATTGCATTATTTTGAAAGGCGCAGCATCCGGTTCGACCGCAATAAAATGAATCCACATTCATCGCATGGTGCCACTATTAATTGAGATTGATTGCAATTTAACCTCAACATGATGTGGATTTTGAGGCCCAAAAGAATATGCCTTGCCAACACGGCGAATATGCCAGTATCGCGCCACCCAGCTCCTCCCGGAATTCGCACCATGAGTTCGCGCGCATTGCTTTACCGCCGCCCGACCGAACCGCAAGCCATCGAGGTTGTTTGCGATGGTGCGGTTCATCTGGTTCGCCTGCGTCGTCATCGCCAAGCCCGTCGCTATACGCTGCGCGTGGTCGCCGTCACGCGGGAAGCGGTTCTCACCATGCCGCCGCGCGGGAGCTTTCGGGAAGCCCGTGAATTTGCCGAGAGGCACGGCGCCTGGATCGCGGCGCGACTTGACCGGCTGCCGCGGGCAGCGCCGTTCGAGCACGGCACCGAAATTCCCTTGCGCGGCGTCGTGCATGCGATCGCGCACCGGCGCGGTGCCCGCGGCACCGTGTGGACGGAAACCGACCGCGACGGCCGCCGGATACTCTGCGTAGCCGGACAAACCGCTCATCTGGCCCGGCGGATCACCGACTATCTCAAGCGCGAAGCCAAGCGAGACCTTGAAGCTGCCGTCGCGCGGTATGCGGAGCGTCTTGGCGTCAAGGTGCGACGGATTTCGATCCGCGACCAGGTGAGCCGGTGGGGTTCATGTTCGACCAGCGGCGCATTGTCGTTTTCGTGGCGGCTGGTATTGGCGCCCCGGTTCGTGCTCGACTACCTCGCGGCCCACGAAGTGGCCCACCTGATAGAAATGAACCACTCGGCACGGTTTTGGCGCCTGCTGGGCCGCCTCTGCCCTGAGATGGAGCGTGCCAAGGCCTGGCTCGACGTGCGCGGTACCGACCTGCATCGCTACGGCATGGCGCATGATGGCCTGGGCGCCGCAAAGCCACGGCGCCGGGCCTTGCTGTGTCATTCGGCCCGCCAGCGCGTCAAGCGAGGCGCGTGCACAGCCAAGTGAGTTCACCGCCGCAAAAAACAGCCGGTCGATGCCCCCCGCTCTACCGTCCCCCCGCGGCCGGGGGAGGGTAGAATGGGGAAACACCGTCCGCGGGGCGCATCGGGCTCCCGCGCCCAGCCGGAATGCCGGCCGGCGGCAGCGGTATCGTCGGACTGGCAGGTGGGATCGCCGCAATCGCATCCCCCACCAGTTCGGATGGCGTCTTGCCCCGATGGGCGGTCCTCATGAATTGACTCCACACCTCGACCGGCAAACCGCCGCCGGTGATCTTCTTTGTCGGCGTGTTGTCGTCGTTGCCGAGCCAAACGCCGGCCACGAGCTGGCTGGTGAAGCCGATGAACCATGCGTCGCGGAAATCCTGGCTGGTGCCGGTTTTGCCGGCGACCGGCCAGCCGGGCAGGTCCGCCCGGCGGCCGGTGCCGCTCAACACCGTTTCGCGCATCATGGCCGTCATCATGGCGACGTAGCGCGGATCGATGACGCGCTCGGGCGCGCTTTTGCTGCGCGCATAGACGATTTTGCCGCCATGTGCGGTGCGCACGCGCTCGACGACGTGCGGCGTGACGGCGAGCCCGCCATTGGCGAACGGCGCGTAGGCGGAGACGAGTTCCAGCACGGAGACTTCCGAGGTGCCAAGTGCGATCGAGGGATTGGCGTCCAGCCTTGAGGCGATGCCGAGACGGTGTGCCGTGCGCACCACGGCGGCCGGTCCGAGTTCCAGCGTGAGGCGGACGGAAACGGAATTGAGCGAATTGGCGAGCGCCTGGATCAGCGTGACGGGTCCGAAGTATTCGCGATTGAAGTTTTCGGGCCGCCAGCCCTTGACTTCGATCGGGCGATCATCCCTGACGGCGTCGGGCGTAAGACCGTGTTCGAGCGCCGTGAGATAGACGAATGGCTTGAATGTCGAGCCCGGCTGGCGCCGCGCCGCCACCGCACGATTGAATTGGTTTTCCGCATAGCTGCGGCCGCCGACAAGCGCCCGCACTGCGCCGTCCGGCGTCATCGCCACCAGCGCGCCCTGCTCGACGCCAAACCGCTGGCCCTTCTGCGCGAGCTGGTCGAGCACGGCTTTTTCGGCCGCCGCCTGCAACGCTACGTCAATGGTGGTGTCCACCACGATATCTTCTTCGACCAGGCCGACGAGATCGTTGAGCACGTCCATCACCCAGTCGGCGACGTAGTTCGACGAACCGCCCGCGCTGGGCCTAACGATGGTGGGACCCAACACCATGGCGGCCTGGGCGACGTCCTTCTTGAGAAGGCCGGCCTCCGACATCGCCGCCAGCACACGCTGTGCGCGCCGCTCAGCGCCGTCGTAGTTCTTGGTCGGCGCCAGCCGCGACGGCGATTTGACGAGCCCCGCCAGCAGGGCGGCCTCGCTGAGGGTGACCTCGCGCGCCGATTTGCCGAAATAGCGCTGCGCCGCCGCCTCGACCCCGTAAGCGCCGGCGCCGAAGTAGACCCGGTTGAGATAAAGCTCCAGGAGCTCGGTCTTGGTGAACTTGTGCTCCAGCCACAGCGCCAGCATGA
>JASHYD010000695.1 GCA_030043175.1 Xanthobacteraceae bacterium
AGTTTTCTTGAGCTATGCCGCGCAAGCACACCGCAAGCTTCATCCTTGAATTGCCAATGAAGACGGATCCCGCAAATGAACGGGCATGCGCCATTATCCTGGATGCTGGCCGCAATATCGGTAACGCCGTGCTTGACGAAGGACTGCGCCGTCTCGATTTGATGCGTGAATCGAGAGCATACCGTGCTGCTCGGAAGATGTCGCGAGGTGAACCGCGGTCCCCCGAGCGCAAAGCCAGAGCGAACGAATTCAAGCGGCTGTTCGAGGCGTTTGGATTTACCGGGCATGCGCTCCAGAAGTTCGCCCAGGGATGTCGGGATAAATGCTGGATCAGGGACCACCTTCCCGGTCACGTTGCCCAAACGGCGGCCACGCGGGCCTTTAATGCAATCCTGCAATATGCATTTGGCAAGCGTGGGCGCCCCAAGTTCAGGCGCCGGGATCGGTACAATTCCTTTGAAAGCAAGGAAGCCAGGTCCACCATCATCTGGCGCGACGGCGCCGTGCGGATCGCAGGGAATTCGTGATCAACCGCAGGACCGCCAAGACGCTCGGGCTGGAGATTCCTGTGGTGCTGAGGGTGTCCGCCGATCTAATTGACTGACAAATCGCGGCGCTCTGGGATGCTGTTTTCGTTTGTGGACCCGTGACCTCCGGTCACGGCAGCCGAGGTCGACGCCGTCATCGCCAGGAGGAGCTAGCGCCTCCGCGACGGGAGGAGGTTTGGGCAAATGTGGGAGGAAAGACTTCTCACCCTTGCGAGGGAGGCGCGAGAACGCGCCGAAGAGGTGTTGACCCGAGCCGAGACCTTCCAGGATGCGCATGCCAAGCAAAAGATGCGCGAAATCGCTGCCGAATACGAGAAATTAGCGGAGCGACTTGAACAAGCGGCAGCCGAGACGTAGGCAAATCGGCTTGCCGCTTTGCTCGGGCAGCGTGGCTGCAGTCGCCACTCATGTCGGCAAATGCCCCGGATCGGCAAACGGCGACTGCCGAGCTGCAGCCGGAGCCAGTGCCGGACCCACCCAGAAGGTCGCGAGCATGCGGCCAGCTCGACGGCGACGGGCAAGTTGAGATCATGGTCGGTCATGGCATCAGCCGCACAGTCGGGCGAGGTTCATGGGACACGGTCATCAGATCAGGGGCGATTGCTTTAAAGCCTCATTTATCAAAACTATCAGAACCAACAGGAGGGCAATCAGAACAGCAGCCCATGGCGGCCCGCTCCACAGGATCGAAAATAGTGCGATACCAAGAAGAACGGCCGCGATGACAAATACAGAAATCCAAAATACGTTACATAACGTTCGTTTTAATGCGTTCTCGGCCTGCTCTGGCGTCCAATTGTTACGCATACTCGCACGCACGCTAGCCACCCTCACGCTTCCTCCCCGAGCCGGTCGCGCGATGCGCGACCTCGCCGTCAGTCACGAACGACGAACGGCCGCTCTAATTCCCACCCGCTTATGATGCGGGTTGAGGACCCAGTTAAGAGCGTAGCATCCCATTCGCAGCGATGCATGCCATCTCTCCGTCTGAGCCACTTCGCCGCACGCACACTAGCTGCGGCTTTGGCGCCGCGGCCGGCGCGGCTTGCCGGCCGCTGTCCGGCCCTGCATGTATGCCACCGCAAAAACCAAACGATCGGCCCACCATGGACAACGATAATTGCGGCCAGCTTTTCCGCGTCGATAGCCCAGCTTCCAACTGACAGTTTGACGGATATTTCGGAGCCGCTCTGGAATCATGTCTTGCTGCCCTTCGGCGGCCGGCCGGTCAGCATTGAGGCCGACTTGGCCTGCTTGCGCGAGGCCGGCTTGTCGGGAGCAGGACGTTTGGCGACGCCCGGACGAAGCCGAACACCCGACGACTCCTCGTTGAGGAATTCCACCCCGGCTGATTCGAAGGCGCGCCGCATAGCAGCGAGGTTGTTCCCAATCGGCGTGCGCCGACACGCCTCAAAATCCTTAACAGTTGAAAGGCTTACGCTGGCTTCGCTTGCCAAGCGATGTTGAGTCCAGTCGAGAATTCCCCTCGCTCCTCGGGATTGGGCCGGTGTGATCATACTCGCTTTGTGGAAACGTTTTTCGGCGATGTCAACTTTTTAAGTTGACATGAACACATCAGCTAATAAAGCTAATATCGTCTAATTTCGTTGACACAGCTACCGCAGATAACGGACAAGTGACTCCAACAGGCCAAGCTCGTGCTGTCTGAAATGGTGGTTGGGGACTCCCTCGTTGCGAGCTAGCGCTGATCCCAGTTGCGGGCGCGGCAGAACTGCTCGACGCCTTGGCCGACGCCGCGTTCCGACCATTGCCATCCTTGCGCAGTTAGGGATGTTTATTCTCTCAGCGCGAAATTGGCGGCCGGCCCTTAGCGCCTGGTTTGGCTGCGAGGCTTGCTTTACGGGCGACACAATCGTTGAACACTGCCGCTTGGGCTTCGGTATGGAAATACCATCTGCGGAGCGTGCCGCCTGTGGACTGTACTTTATGAGTGTAACTCGGGTCGGGCTGTAATCCGAGTTCTTTCACGCACTCGGCAAAGTTCTTGCGGTAATCTTGCGCCGACGCTGGGCGGACCGCCATGACTGCGAAAGCCAGTGCAAAGCAAATTTTGTGCATCGCTCCCTCCCAACCAATGTGGGGCTAATGCTAAAAATGCCCCTGGCTGGGAGACAACGCTGTGAGCTGGATCACACTGCCTACTCAAAATATTGATCGCCGGGGGATCTGAAACAGCGGGATTAATTCGCTGGCTCAAAGCGGCGATTTGCCGACTTATTGGGAGCGCCGCCAAAACAGCCCGGCAAAGCCACTGAAAACAAAACAAGAATATGTTGCAATGAAATCGTGGAATTCGCGACCTGAAAACAGGCGGCTGCGAAGTGTAGCCACCTGATATCATTGCGGAATTTTTGGTAGCTGATTAGCGGTCCGAACCCCGACACGCGGATTATGACGGCGGGTGTTGCAATTCTTACCTTATTTTCAGCATGTTACATTGCACATTGGGAGATGTACGCCACTAGAATGTGCAACGGGAAGCGATCGAATCCATGTGCGGTTCCCCGCCTTCCGACCACTGATCTTTAGAGGGTGGTTGGTCTGTTTACCTGGACGCATGAGTGCCTGTGCTAGAAAACTAAGTTCGAATGGCTGCGGCCGCGGGAGTAGCAAGTAAAAATCAAGTCAAATGATTAGAGTAATAATTCTCGGGATAGTTCTCCGCATAGCTAGCTACCTCGCTGGTTTTGTAGTTTCTACAAATATCTCACAAATTTTAGGATGCTACGGAAGGTAGACGACAGTCTAATTCTCTCCTATCTGAGAAATGCTTGACAATCTTGTACAAATTATCTTCAATATATAAATATTGCCTACAAGTATTGCGCTCCTTACACTAGCGGCGTCCGGGTAAGTACGCTATCCCAAGCAAACCTGGCGCCGCCTTTTTCTTTAGAAAGTCGCAATTCTTGAAATTTTTATCTCGGACGACGGTTTAGATATGCGCGATAGTAGAGTTCCACCGTCTTTTCAAAGCTGAGGCCATGAGCCCGATTGGGGACAATAAAGTATTGCCGCTCTTTCCTTTCGCCCGAAATCCGTGACAAAAAGTCGCCTTGAAGCGGCTCACGTCGAGAAAACGTAGCGGTGCTGCGAGGGCCTGCCGTGATCTGCCGAACAAGAAGACGATTCGCGTCGGCCAGCGCGCATTGTGGCAATAGTTCTGAGCTCCGGGCCATGATGCGACGGCGCCCGCGCCGAAGCCGATGGCGCGTCCTGTTTTGGCATGCCCTATCGCTTCGCAGCGTTCCCTCGCCGCGGCGGCATCCGTAACAATTCCGCCGGCTCGATCTCCAGCCCCACCCAGGTCTTGAGGAACTCGAATTCAGGCCATCTCAGCGCAAATAATGAGTGGCGCGGCTCCCGGGACATCATCTCTTACATCTGCCTTCGTGGCTGTTTCGACCCGCGTCGAGCTCCTACGCGCATGGTGCAGCCGGCGACTAGCTTCTCCACAAACTTTGTAACTGGAACCGAAACCTGTTTCACGCTCAGAGGTTATAGGCGGGGAGAACAAAGGGACAGGGATAAATGAATAAGACCTTAGCTGTGAGCGTCATCGTTGCGGCCAGCGCGTTTGCGATCGCAACTGCCGCCAACGCCCAAACAAGGTTTTACCGCTCGGGAAGAACTTTCTACCCCTTGCCTCCGCCGAGCGCTCCAGGTTGGCGCGAGACCCCCATGTATGCTCCCGACGCCCCACCCCCTCGCTACTACAACAATCCTGGCCTCCCGGATTTTCAGCTGGGGTCACGGGGCTGAGTGTAATCATCGGCCCGTCCAACCGACAATCGAGGGGTTCAAGGTAAAATATCAACCACAGAACGAAAGCGTCGGCTTTCGCCGGTCCTATCGTCCATCCCGATTTAGCCGCCGCTCCATTTGCGGGTATGCCTTCGCTGCCGCCTGCGTCGTAGAACCGGCGAGCATAGCCTGAGGATCCTCGATTCCCAATCCCGCTCCGCTCCCGTTGCACAGCGATGCTGGCGGGATTGCGGACCTTAAATCCAGACGCGGCACGGGCCGGCTTGAACGTGCCGTCGACCTTCGGTCGTTCTTCGAGAAATACACGCCAGACCCGGGGTACGAATTGCGCTCGAAGATACGTCATGGAAGCGATTTAATGCTGCTTGATCAAGGCCGCGCCTTTGACTCGGACCCGCCTTGGTGGAATGAGCGAGAAATGACTGAGGGACTTTACGGTCTGGGGACTGCGGCCCGGAATTGACTGAAAGAGGCTAGCTGATAACGGCAACCAGCGCGAAGCTTGAGGAGACGAGGCACAACGCGCTCACAAGGCGGATTTATCCGCGCGGCGCCGCGCTGAACAGGCTCGCTAACGGCGCGCCTCCCAACCTCAAAGGTTTCCATCGCCGAGCAATTGGCAAGCGCACCCCCGAAATCAATTATAGAAGGTCTCCGCGTCTTTCGAGCTATCCAAGCAGAACACACGAAGTCGCCGTCATCGCGGCGCAGAAGGTGCCGCCGATAAAGCGGCGGCCGCGCTCATGTCACTTCACTGCTGTTGAGGCCCCGCACTTTCTCGACTGCGAGCGCCAATGATGCGGCCAGTCTCGTTGAAGGTCAGTATGGGAGATTTCCCCTTTTGCATTTTGCTGCGCGTCATCGCTTCAACGCCATCAGCCGGCTGACTGGGCGGTCCTCATCTGGTGCGCCCGCTTCGGGCTCATCGGTTCCAAAGCTCACTGTACTCCAGCTGCACCGCGATGGTCGCGGGATTGCGGACCTTAATCCAGGGCGGGCACAAGCACGACCGATAGGTCCTGTCGACCCGCTTGGACACGATGCATCCTGGCAGCGCGCAACTCGGATTCGCGCTCGGCGACCAACGCCAGCACATCGTCAAACGCCCCATGGCTGGATCCCTATTTGCGAAACAACTGCATTGCCTCCTCTGCTGGCAGACCGGGCGGCCGATGCGGCCCCATAGAGTCGCACCCACCGCCACGTTCTTCCAGATGTTGTCTTGAACAAATAACATACGCTTGCGCATGTCGCTCAGCTTCACTTGCGGCGTGAACAGTTCTCGGGTCGTTACTTTGGCTTCGCTCTCTCGTCCTTTTTGACAAGGCTCGCTTTTGGCGGGCAGCCGGCATCGAGCTCAAGGCCCAAAAGCAGCTGTACTTGGCGCTTCACCCTCGAGGTTCACCACTTGCTCCGCCAGCCAGGGGCACGTAGGTTCACCGGTAGCAACGACCGCTTCGCTATTTTCAACAAAGCTCGGGACATTCCCGCATATCGGACCAAACCTCATGAAATTCGGCCTCTTTGGCAGCGCCCAGGCACAGCGCGGCGGCGGCGATGTGGACAGCGCGCAGGGCTTTAAGGATTTCGTCGACTCCAACGTGGAGGCTGAAGGACTTGGCTATCACAGCACCTTCGTGGTCGAGCATCACTTCACCGGGTTCGGACAAGTATCTGCAAGCCTCAACCTTTTGACCTGGGTTGCGGCGCGGACCTCGACTTTGAGGCTTGGCACCGCAGTCGTGGTGCTACCGTGGCACAATCCAGTGCTGCTCGCCGAAGAGGCGGCGACTATCGACCTGATGTCCAACGGCCGGCTGGAATTCGGGGTCGGCAAAGGCTACCGCCACAACGAATTCGCCGGCTTCTGTATCCCGGTGGAGGAGGCCCACGAACGTTTTGAGGAAGGGCTTGCGCTCGTCCTTAAGTCTTGGACCTCGGAGCAGCGGTTTTCGCACCACGGCAAATTCTGGCACTTCGAGAACATCGTTGTCGAACCACCGACCACGCAAAAGCCTCATCCACCAATTTGGATGGCGGCTGGACACCCCCAATCGATCCGGCAAGTGGCGGAGCGCGGCTTCGGCCTGATGCTTGACCAGTTCGCATCGCCCGAGACAATCATCGAGCGATTTAACCTGTTCAAGACCGAAGTCGAAAAACGCGGCCGGATCTTCGATCCCATGACGGTAGCTGTCGCCCGAGCCTTCTATGTGGCCAAGGACGCGGCTGACAAGGCAAGCGCCGTCGAACGTCGTCTCTCGGCAACGCGACGGATGACCCGCCTGGCCCAATCCCCGCGGGGTGACAATAGATCGAGCATGGTAAGCTTCGCGGATACGCGCGAGGCCAGCGAGCAATCGGCCCTTTTTGGTACGCCGGATGAGATTGCTGCAAAACTAGAGAGCCTCCGTCGTGCCGGCATCGCCTATGTCCTCTTGAACGGGCCGGGCTCGCTGGACCAATTGCGCCAGTTCGCGCGCGAGGTCATGCGAGCGTTTGCCGACCAGGCAAAGATCCGAGTTGCCGGCTAGTCGGAAGGCCGAGACGAGCCGTTCGCATTGGCAGCGGAGCTAGAATGGACCTGGAGAGAACAGACTGCTAATTCCTGCACCCAAATCGTTGTACCAAGGCAGCACGAGTCAGATCAGCATGCGCCTGCGGGCTGTTCCTGCCATACGTTTTGACGGCCTGCGGTGCAGGCCGGTGGGCTTCGCGCGAGGGCTGGGACCCAATGAGCGGGTCTCTCTCATCCCATTGCATGCCAATGCACGCCTTAGAGCGGATTCCGGTCATGTTTGTTAACAAGCGTAGCCGGCGTGGCTCAGAAAATTCCTGCATTCTTCGGGACTGAATTTCTTCAGAAGGCGACCAATCAAGCGTATCAGCCCTGGAATTGTGCGCTCAGCCGCCTTCCGCAAAAGCGCTTTCAGCTTGCTGAAGGCCATTTCAATTGGGTTC
>JASHYD010000696.1 GCA_030043175.1 Xanthobacteraceae bacterium
ACTGGTCTCGGCTATCATCCTTCTCAACTGAGGACAGGCCCTAGCTTGTCCTCGAACATCCACCGAAGCGTGACCGCCCCAAGCGAAACGGATCACGCTCCCAAGTTTTGCTACTGCCATAATTCGTTCATTCGTTCGGGATGACTTCGCGCGCTATTTGAGGTTAGAGTTTTGCATCCCCCCAAGCCCCCATCGGCAATATGGATTGCCGCGCCGGCAGGTTTTGTGCTGCACACTGCCGTTTCAGGCTGCCGACGCAACCGCGTTCCTTTTCGCTTCACCTTCGCGATAGACCGCAAGCGATGCGGTCAGACCGCATGCAGCCGCAAACGTCATCCATAGGCCGGGCGAGGCCTTGTCCCCGGTTGCCTCGATGAGAGCGGTCGATACCGCCGGCGTGAAACCACCGAACAGGGCCGTCGCTAGACTGTAGGCGAGCGAGAATCCGGCGGTGCGTACGCTTGCCGGTACGATCTCGGTCAGCGCGACGACCATGGCACCGTTGTAGCTGCCGTAAAGGAATGACAGCCATAGCTCCACCGCCAGCAGCTTCCCTAAAGTCGGATCCGCCACCATCCAGGACAGTGCCGGGTAGGAGGTGACGATGGTCAAGATCGCGAAGCCGATCAGCAGTGGGCGACGACCGATGCGGTCCGACACCGCCCCCATCACCGGAAGCCACACCAGATTGGAGACACCCACGCAGAATGTGACGATGAGGCCGTCGATCTCTGCGAGATTAAGAATACTCTTGCCGTAGGTCGGCGTGTAGACAGTAATGAGATAAAATGAAACCGTCGTCATTACGACCATCAGCATGCCGGCGATCACAATTGGCCAGCTTTCGAGAATGGAACGAACGGCTTCGCGGGCGCTCGGCCGGTGTGTGCGCGCCTTGAAAACCTCGGTCTCCTCGAGCGAGCGGCGAATGACAAAAATGAAGGGAAGGATTAGGCAGCCAATGAAGAAAGGAATCCGCCATCCCCAGTCGCCAATCTCGGCCGAGGTCAGATATCGGTTGAGCGCGTAGCCGATCACGGCTGCCACGATGATCGCGACCTGCTGGCTGCCCGATTGCCAGGCCACATAAAACCCCTTCCGGCCAGCGGGCGCCATTTCAGCAAGGTAAACCGAGACTCCGCCGAGTTCGACGCCCGCCGAAAAGCCCTGCAGCAGGCGCCCGATCAGCACCAGGATCGGCGCGAGCGCCCCGATCGTGACGTAGCTCGGCACGAACGCGATCAGGATCGTGCCCATAGCCATGATCGAGAGCGTCACGATTAGCCCGAGTCTGCGGCCAACCCGATCCACGTAGGCGCCAAGAACGACGGCGCCAAGTGGCCGCATCAGGAACCCGGCCCCGAAGGTCATGAAGGTGAAGAGCAGCGAAGTGATCTCGTTATTGGCAGGAAAAAACGCATGTGCGATATACGTGGCGTAGAAGCCGAACAGGAAGAAGTCGAACATTTCCATGAAATTGCCACTAGTGACGCGCACTATGGTGGCGACTTTCGACGGCATCGAACGACCTCCGGCCTTTTCGGCGCCCTCCCTTGCGGGACGCGGGAGCGCAGCGCCGACGCGAAGATCATCCTAGAAACAGTAAGTACAAGCAACGTGGTTTGAGCCACGAAATGCGGCGCACGACACGAGCGCGCCATAAGACCTTAGGGCAGCGCGAGGCCGGCGAGGGTTGCCGGGCAGCGCCAGCATGAGGCATCGACTCTCGCCGATCCCTAAGACCGAGCGGGCGCCGTCGCCGCCAAGGAGCAGAGTCCGCTTTACGGCGCCATCGTGCTTGCCGGTGCGGTCACGCAGCCCGAGGCGACCGGCTACGTCGGGCTTACCAGTCGCGACCCGTATGCCAATTAGAAGCGGCCGTGCTTTTATTGACAATAATGGCCTCGCTCGGAGAGCATGTAGGGGCGGTGGCGCGAAGCGTCGTCGACGCGACGGCGGAGACCGATGAAATGCATAGTCAAGTACCTTGAGCGGCACACTAAGGGCGGCGTCGTTGGTGCACAGCCCCGAGGCACCCCGGCAGCTGGCTTAGCGTCGATGGCGCCAAAGAATCAAATGATGAAGCGATAAACGATGACGCCGATAAAAAAAACAGCGCTCGTCGCAGGAGCGACCGGCGTTGCCGGGAGCAGCCTTCTGCGGCAGCTTGTCTCCGATCCGGACTGGGATGTGATCGCGGTATCGCGCCGTACGCCCGACGTCGAGGGCGAATACCGTTACATCCCCGCTGATCTCCTGAACCCAGCCGATGCTGACGCAAGGCTGGGCGAGCTAAGCGAAGTCACCCATATCTTCTTTTCTGCCTACACCGAAAAGCCCACCTGGGCCGCGATGGTCGCCCCCAACATGGCGCTGCTGACCAATCTGATGGATGCGGTGGAACCGGCGGCCGAGGGATTGCAGCACGTCAACCTGATGCATGGCACGAAATGGTACGGCAATCACCTCGGCCCTTTCAAAACGCCAGCCAAGGAGACCGATCCGGGCCACATGCCGCCCAACTTCTACTATGACCAACAGGCTTTTATCGTGGACCGGCAGAAGGGCAAGGCATGGACGTGGTCCTCTGCTCGGCCCCATGGCATCTGTGGTCTCGCTGTCGACAACCCAATGAACTTGGTCATGGTGCTGGCCGTCTATGCCACGATTTCAAAGGCTCTGCGTCTGCCGCTGCGCCATCCGGGGTCTGAAGCCAACGCGCGCGCACTCTACAACGTCACCGACAGCGAACTGCTGGCACGTGCCTGCGTTTGGATGGCCACGGATCCGGCGGCAGCAAACCAACCATTCAACATCACGAATGGTGACATTTTCCGCTGGCGGGACATGTGGCCCGTGATTGCCGACTATTTCGGGATGAAAACCGCGCAGGCACAAAAGATCGACCTGGTGCAAATGATGGCAGACAAGGGAAGGCTCTGGGA
>JASHYD010000697.1 GCA_030043175.1 Xanthobacteraceae bacterium
CGGACCGACGCTCGGCGGCTGGCTCACCGACAACTTCTCCTGGCACTGGATCTTTCTCATCAATGGCCCGATCGGCCTGATGTCGCTTTTCCTGGTGCAGTTCATGGTCACCGAGCCCGAGATTTTGATCCGCGAGCGGCGCGAGCGGCTCGCCGGCGGTCTCAGGGTCGACTGGATCGGCTTTGCGCTGGTATCCATTGCATTCGGTACTCTCGAGGTGGTCCTCGACAAGGGACAGCGCGAGGACTGGTTCCACTCGAATTTCATTATCTTTTTCTTCGGCGTTTCAATGCTGGCATTTGCGCTGTTCATTCCATGGGAGATCGCGCAGAAAGAGCCGATCGTCGAGATCCGACTGTTCGCCTCGCGCCAGTTCGCCACCTCGTCGCTGATGATGACGGCGGTCGGCGCGCTGCTGTTCTCGACGACGCAGCTCATCCCGCAGCTATTGCAGAGCGGCTACGGCTACACCGCAACGTTGTCGGGGCTTGCGCTGATGCCCGGCGGGATCGTGATGTTGCTGGTCATGCCGGTCGCCGGCGCCGTCGGCAACTTGGTCCAGCCGAGATATTTGATGGCCTTTGGTATGGCGATGGCCGGCATCGGCATGTGGCATGCGACCGCGCTCTCCGGGAGAGCGGATTTCGCCTTCTTCGGCTGGGCGCGCGTGCTCCAGACGGTCGCGTTGCCTTTCCTGTTCATACCGATCACCTCGGCTTCCTATGCGGGGCTGCGGCCGGAAATGACCGACAAGGCATCCTCGCTAATCAACGCCGCTCGCAATCTCGGCGGCAGCATCGGCATTTCGGCGGCGACCACGCTGCTGGCGCGCCATACGCAGCTGCATCAGAATTATCTCGTCGCCCATCTCGCACCCTCTTCGCTCCAGTATCAGGACGCCGTCAATGCGGCGACGCTCGCCCTTACGCAGCACGGTATGGCGTCCGTTCCCGCTCAGGCGGGCGCAATCGGCCTGATCGGCCAAACCGTCGCCCAGCAGTCGACCCTGCTCGCCTATATCGACGTGTTCCAACTGTTTGCCATCATCGCGTTCGCGCTGTCGCCGCTCGCGATCTTCTTGCTGCGCGCACACAAGGGCGGTGGACCACAAATGGTCGGCCATTGATGCGCAGGATAACCGCTCGACTAGATGAAGGTGTGCGCGTGGTGGAGAACCGGCGCCGTGACCACGATTGCCGACGGCGCGAGGCTGTCTGCATCGATGACCTCGCTTGCCGTCAACGCCACCGTGTCAAGACCCTGCCTACGATCTGGCGGCGAAATTCGCCCGGTCGCACTTGTCGCCATCGCCCGCCGCTGCCGATTCCGCCGCCCACGGCGACGCCTGCCTTCTTTTTTGCACCGATGGCTGATGAGATATGCGCCCTCGGATTCTGTGCCCCGGATGCAACGGTTGGCGGTGACCGCTTATTGGCGCATTGACTTAACACGCCGGGGACAAATACTGTGCCCGAATCAGCGAGTGTGTGCGAGCACTGGCGAGTGAAAGTAATCGTTTGTTGTGCGCGTTTGACCGACTCTGCGGCGTATCGCATGCCGGCCTTGGTGCCCGCCGCTCGTATAGACTTATTGCTATTCGCGCCGGCAAACGCGGTCGAGCGCTGCTCGCAGGCGCGTCCGCGCTTCTCGTTGCGAGTTGCACCGTCGGTCCCGACTTCGGCGTGCCGCCGCGTCCCGAGCAGACCGGCTTTTCCACAGACCCAATGCCTGCGGCGACCGCTTCGGCACCAGTTGCCGAAGGCGCAGCCCAGCGATTCGAGGTCGGCCGAGATATTCCTGGCGACTGGTGGACGCTGTTTCGCTCGCGCCAACTCAACGGACTGATCGATCGGGCGCTCGCCGCCAATCCGACCCTACAGGCCTCCCAGGCGGCGTTGCGCCAGGCTAAGGAGACCCTGTTGGCAACAGAAGGGACGCTGGCCCCCCAGATTGACGCCAATGGGTCGATTGAGCGCCAGCAATTGCCGGTCGCATTTATCGGTCAGAACGGGCCGCCGCTGCTTTTCAACCTGTTCCAGGCGACCGCGAACATCTCCTATTCGCCGGATGTGTTCGGCGGCAAGCGGCGGCAGGTGGAATCGGCGCAGGCGCAGGCCGATTACGGACGTTTCCAGCTGGAGGCGAGTTATCTGACGCTCACCGCCAATGTCGTGACCGCGGTGATCCAGGAGGCGTCACTGCGCGGGCAGATCGAGGCGACCCGTGAAATCATCAGTGCGGAAAACCAGCAGCTCGTCGTGGTGCGCAACCAATTCAACGCCGGCAGCGCGCCGCGTACCGACGTGCTATCGCAGGAGTCGCAGCTGATCCAGACGCGATCGACGTTGCCGATGCTGCAGAAACAGCTGGCGCAGCAGCAGCACCTGCTGATGGCGCTGACGGGACGCTTTCCCAACCAGGGCCGCGGCGAGACTATGAGGCTGGCGGCGCTGCATCTGCCAACCCGCATTCCGGTCAGTCTGCCCTCGCAGCTCGTCGAGCAGCGGCCCGACGTGCGCGCCGCGGTGGAGCAGCTTCACCAGGCGAGTGCCCAGATCGGCGTTGCGATCGCAAACATGCTGCCGCAGATCAACTTGACGGCGGAATATGGCACCATGGCCCTCACGCCGGCCCAGATGTTCGCGGCTAACAACATCGTCTGGAATGGCACCGCGGGGGTCATGCAGCCGATTTTCCATGGCGGCACGCTGCTCCATCAGGAGCGCGCCGCGGTCGCGGCCTTCGAGCAGGCCGACGCGCAATATCGCAACACAGTGCTGCTGGCGTTCCAGAACGTGGCCGATGCTCTGCGTGCCCTGCGCGACGATGCCCGGGGGTTGGCGATCCAGGAGGAGGCCGTGCGCGTCGCCGCCGAAAACAACGATCTTACCCGCATACAGTATCAGGACGGCACCATTACTTATCTCACCTTGCTTAACGCGCAGCGATCCTACGAGCTTGCCCGGCTCAGTCTGGTGCAGGCGCAGGCCGCACGTTTGGCCGATACAGCTGCGCTGTTTCAGGCGCTGGGCGGCGGCTGGTGGAACCGCACCGATGTGATCCCGGATAAGCCGAAGCCTGGTATCGTCGAAGTCATCACCGGCTCACTCCATTGACCGGCGCTGTCGCGCCCGCCCTCAAACCGGCCGGCGAGAACCAAGTTCTGTGGATCGCTAGAGCGAATCGACCGCCTGTTTCCTGCGAGCCGGATAGTCGAACGTTACGAGCAGTTCGATCAGAGGCAACTCCGCAGCACTGTTCGGTTCGGCAGTCGCAGCAGTCATGGGCCGCTTGAGCGCATCCAGGCGACCGCAGCGACCCGGTGGTCAGGAACGATCGAAGTGGATATCGAGAATGTGGTTCGCGCCGACTTGCACTGGATCACCGGCAGCGGCAAGAAGCTGCGTCGCGGCGGCGAAACGGACCGTCTCCTCGATGGTTTCCTAAGGGAATGTTTGCTTGTCGCCGCCACCGGGTGACGCCGCTCATGGGCGTTGACCTTTGAAACATCGACCCGAGGACTGTCCGATGAACCGTCCGCCGCTGCCGCCCTTTACCGCCGAAACCGCAGCGCAGAAAGTGCGTTTGGCCGAAGACGCATGGAATACCCGCGATCCCGCTCGGGTCGCGCTCGCCTACACGACCGACAGCCGCTGGCGAAACCGCGCGGAATTTTTGCAAGGCCGCGAGGCAATCGAAGCATTCTTGAGGCGCAAGTGGAACCGTGAACTCAACTATCGCCTGGTGAAGGAGCTCTGGGCCTTCCGCGAGAACCGCATCGCCGTACGTTTTGCCTATGAATGTCACGACGACAGCGGAAATTGGTTCCGCAGTTACGGCAACGAAAACTGGGAATTCGATGAGCATGGCCTGATGCGGCTTCGCATTGCGAGCATCAACGATCTTCCCATCACGCAAAGCGACCGCAAATATCATTGGCCACTTGGTCGCCGGCCCGACGATCACCCTTCTCTGAGCGATCTAGGGCTCTGAGCGCGCAGCCACCGATGCCGGGGCATAATGCCCGAGGCCGATGTGCGGCTTGAGGTCGTGATAATCCCGCCCGAAGCGCCAGCGCATCTTGGCGAAGTCTACGAGGGCGCGCAATGACATGTTCCGGTCAGGCGAGCGGTTGGCGTGGGCTCGCCCCTGGGCCATTCGATCAAAAAGGCAGCAAGAAATTCCGGCCGCAAAGGTGCGATGTTCAGCAGCCGCAAGGACGTGCTGCGAGGTGCATCAGCCCGCCGGTGCTCTTGCTTAGTCACCGCGGCGTCTTCCGCGGCCTCGTCTATGGCTTCGTACGTGGCGGGCGTCGATTCGATGGCGGAATCGATTGTCAGAAGGGCAGCAGCTTCCGCAATGAAATCGCAATAAGTGCGGCGCGCCGTAGAGCGAGCACCCGTCGACGCACCGCGCGCGGTCACACATCGTCGGTCCACACGCCCATGCACAACCATACGTCGGGCCCTATCGGCGGCGACGCCTGTGGGCGGCAATCATCGCCTCGCCCATGTGCAAGAGGCGCGCCGCAAGTCCTTCCGTGCCGACGCTTTGCGCAGTGACGCGGGCTCCCTCAAGAAGGAGATGCAATTCGTCAGCTAGCATCTCGGGCTCACTCAAGCCTGCGTCTTCGGCCAGCCGCGCCAGCCGTGTCCGCTGTGCCGTCTTATATTCCTCGATGACCCGCCGGGCTGGATGATCTTTCTCGGGCAACTCGATTGCGGCGTTGGCGAGCGCGCAGCCGCGCTCGTTTGGTTCAGCAAGGTGACGGGCCATCTCCTGGAGCCAAGCGCAGAGCTGAGCCAGCGGGTCGCCTGGGTGCGCCTGCACGAACCGTTCCCAGCACCCATCCGCCGCATTCGCCGATTGGCGCAGATACTCCGCGACCAACTCGTCCTTCGACTCAAAGTGTCGGTAGAGCGTCATTTTATTG
Source organism: Xanthobacteraceae bacterium (assembly GCA_030043175.1). The sequence continues at coordinate 4,934 of JASHYD010000697.1, forward strand.
GTGTCGGCGGCCTCCGCGATCGCCTCGACGCCGACCGCCCTAATTCCGTGCCGGTAAAACAGGTCGGCAGCGGCCGCAAGGATGCGGGCACGGGGCGGAACCCGGCCGTCTCTGTCCTGAGTTGTAGCGGCTCGAGGAGCCATTTTGAGTCTCCCACTTGACATGGGTGTTACCGGTCAGTACCTATAACTTGGTGTTACCGGTCAGTACCGCAAGGTAGCCGAAAGTGATGCTTTCCTTCAAGTGCCTCAGATCATCGGAGCAACCCATGCAGGTGAATGCCGCCGTCGCAAACCGCCGTTCTCAGCCTGAGCCGACGTTCAAGCCGCTGTTTCTCCCATACCGATTGGGCAACATCGAACTCACGAACCGCTTGGTGATGGCGCCGATGACGCGCAGTCGCGCGCTCGATCGTAACGTGCCGAATCAGCTCGCTACAACCTATTATACGCAGCGTGCCTCGGCTGGATTGATCGTGACCGAAGCGACGCAGGTCAGCCCCCAGGGCGTCGGGTACATTCGCACGCCGGGCATCCATTCCGCTGAGCAGGTTGCCGGTTGGACGAGAATCACCGAGGCGGTGCATCGTGGCGGCGGCAAAATCTTTCTCCAGCTATGGCATGTCGGACGCATCTCGCATCCAGACTTCCACGGCGGCGAGCTTCCGGTTGCGCCCTCGGCAATAGCTGCACAGGGTCAAGTGTTCACTGCAACGGGTCCGCAGCAGATGGTGACGCCGCGGGCACTGACACTCGCTGAGCTTCCGGGCATCGTCGGGCAATTCCGCAAAGGTGCCGAGAATGCCAAGTGGGCCGGCTTCGACGGCGTTGAGTTGCACGGGGCGAACGGCTATCTGCTGGATCAATTCCTCCGTGACGGCACGAACAAGCGCACCGACGCTTATGGCGGCACACTCGAAAACCGTGCGCGGCTGCCGCTTGAAGTCGCCAAAGCCGTCATTGATGTCTGGGGGGCCGATCGCGTGGGCTATCGCATATCGCCGAACGGCACGTTCAACTCGATGTGGGATACCAATCCGGTCGAGACTTTCTCATACTTCGCGGAGCAGCTCAACAAGCTCGGTATCGTCTACCTTCACGTGGTTGATCCGGTGGCCGATGGCGCCAAGCGCATTTCGCCGCTGCTGCGCCGCAGATTCAATGGCACCTACATCGTCAATGGCGGCTTCGATCTTGACAGCGCCAATGTGGCTATTCACGGCGGGGAAGCTGATCTCGTTGCCTTCGGCACTCGCTTTCTCGCCAATCCGGATTTGCTGCAGCGGTATCAGATCAACGCTCCGCTCAATGTGCCGGACCAGGCAACCTTCTATGCGGGGGAAGAAAAGGGCTTCACAGACTATCCATTCCTGACGTGAACGCGATGCATCGTGACCCGAACCGAAAAGGCGACATTCGATGAGAACACCGATTGAAGAATTGACGGTGAGCAGCGCGTTATCCGATCCGCTCATTCGTATTTTGATGGCCGCTGACAACGTAGATCCAATAAAGGTTGAGTCGATGCTGCGCCGGATGGCGGAACAGGTTGCACCCACTTCGTTACCGACGACCAAAGTCGACCCAGCCGCCCGTTGCTAATCAGTTCCTCCGGTTGCTCGACATCGAACGCTCGGCGCACTCGCGCCGAGCGGCTCTTTGGTCATATAAAATGGCAGTTGGAACATTTCGACCCGGGCAGAGGCGTGGTGCGATCGGATAGGTCCAGAAAGACCTCGCTGGCACCTGACCGGCGAGCGCCGTCTATTTCGTCCAACTGGGAACGGCGCAATGCTAGCGGCGCACGCCCCACCAGCTCATGCACAACGTCAGCGCCGGCCCGTGGTCGAGCGGCCATTCAGCATTGGCCAGTAAAGCGTGGAGCGTACGCGTTGCTGCGGCGATCGGAGAAGACCCGGGCGGTGGTTGGCCGAGCCCTTGCAGGTCAGCGTTCGACAGCCTGTGGCCAGCCCGCAACACGCGGTGTTCGACCGCAGCGTGCGATGCACGCAACAGCTCCGCGAACCTTGCAGCATTCTCGGCAGGCACGATCAGATCCTGCGCTCCAGATATGATGAGCACGGTCGGGCCAAGGGGGAGCAGATCGTTTTCGTCACCGCCGGTACCGTGCAGACGGTGTCGCTCCCCGCCTTGTGCCCGCCTCGAGGCGCATCAACCTCGGCGACCGACATCACGCAAAGACTTCGATCGGCGGCAACGCTGCCTCGATCTCACTCCTGTGCGGCTCGAGGAAGCCCGGCAGCTTCAGCGAGGTGCCAAGTGCGTCGACGGGCTCGTCGACGGCAAAGCCTGGGACGTCGGTGGCGATCTCGAACAGGACGCCACCGGGCTCGCGGAAGTAGATTGAGCGAAAATACCTACGGTCGCGCTGTCCAGTGGGATGCAGGTTGTGCTGTGTCGTGAGCTTGCGGGCCATTTCCGCCTGCTCGGCGTCATCCTTGGCACGGAAGGCGATGTGGTGGACCGAGCCGCGCCCCTGGTGTCCCCGCAGGAATCCCCTAGCTTCATAGATGTCGATGATGCCTCCCAGCGTTGATTGCGCGCGATACCGGATCACGGAGCCTTCGCGTGCTTGCTCTTTCAGCTCGAGCACATTGCTCAGCACCGCTCCGGTTTTTGCTGCATCATCTAGCAGCAGCATCACGCCGTGAAAGCCGCGGATCGCGTGCTCGGAGGGAATATCGCTTCCGCTCCAGGTCGGTTCGCCCGTCGCGTCAGTCACCCCAACAAGCGCAAGGCTGGTGCCGTCTGGATCGGAGAATGGCAGCACGCTCTCGCCAAAGTGTTTTTCTAACGCTCCGTGCGCTACCCCCTTTTCGATCAGGCGATGCGTCCAGTAGCCGAGCGAATGAGCGGGCACACGCAAAGCCGTCCGCTGGGTCTCGCCGACCCCGAGCCGACCTTTTCCGGCATGTTCCCAGGGGAAGAATGTGAGGATCGTGCCCGGCCGACCCGTCTCGTCGCCGTAATAGAAGTGATAGGTCCCAGGGTCGTCGAAGTTGACCGTCCGCTTGACCAACCGCAGGCCCAGGGTCCGCCTGTAGAAGTCAAGATTTCGCAATGGGTTGCCCGCAATTGCCGTGACGTGGTGAAGGCCCGACATGGAAATGCTCCTGCAAAACGAGCCTTCAGAGGCCCTTGGGCAGTGATTTGCAACAAGGA
>JASHYD010000062.1 GCA_030043175.1 Xanthobacteraceae bacterium
CGACCAACAAATGGGAGCGCTTCCAGCCGCTCAATGACCTCACCGAGAAGCCGGCCTCGATCTACCAGGTGATCTCCGATTCGCAGAACAATCTGTGGATGGCCGAGTTCCAGCGCGGCCATATCGGCAAGATCGACGCCAAGACCGGCAAGGTCTCATGGTACCCGCTCCCGACCGCCAACGCGCGGGCGCGGCGCATGGTGATAGACGACCAGGACCGCCTGCTGATCACCGAATATCGCGGCAACAAGGTAGCGCTGTTCGACACCAAGGCAGAGAGGGTGACCGAATACCAGCTTCCGCCATTCACCTATCCGTATCGCGCGGCGATCGACAAGAATGGCGAGATCTGGGCCGGTGGTATGCACACCGACCGCGTCGTGCGTCTCGATCCGACGACCGGCAAGAGCGTCGAATATCAGCTGCCGCACGAGACCAACATGCGCACGGTATTCATCGACGATTCGACCAGTCCGGTCACCTTCTGGACCGGCAGCAATCACGGCGCCGCCCTGGTGAAAGTCGAGCCGCTGGATTAATCGCTCCCCCGATGTGGGCCTCGCGGTCACCTGTGCGGGCGATGCGACTCAGACCACGGGGGCGACAAGGGTCGCCCCCTGCGCCGGCCGTTGCCGGGCCCCGAGAGGGCCCCGGGAGGTCACGACTTGGTTTTTTTAGTTGATAACATAGATATTGACAACCAAAGATAGTATCAGCTTGTGGTTCGATGGATTTTTATTGCCCGACCATGAACGCTGGGGAGTGCGTGCGGTCTCTGCCGCGCTCTGTCTTGACGCCTATGCCAGCTTGCGACATCTGATCCCATTGGGGTGAAGCCTAACAGGCGAGGGGCAATGATGACCAGGGGTGCAGCCGTGCTGCATGACCCTCCGGTCGCGGACGGTACAGAACGAACCAATGGTGACACGGCGCGACGTTTACAAAGAGGCCGGCATAGACACCGCAGAAGCTGACGCGGGGCTTGACCGCCTCGTGCGCCGCATCCAGGAGACCTGGCCGCAGCAGGGTGTCGGGCGCGTTTTGCTGCCAATCGGATATTTCGCAAACGTCATCGCGATGACTGACGACGTCGGCCTTGCCCTGTGTACGGACGGCGTTGGGTCAAAGACCATCATCGCTGATCGGATGAGGAAGTACGACACGATCGGAATTGACTGCGTCGCGATGAACGTCAACGATATGATTTGTGTCGGCGCGAAGCCGCTCTCTCTCGTTGATTACATCGCAATTGCGCACGCGGACGCGGCCACCCTCGAGGCGATCAGCATAGGGTTGCGTGACGGCGCTCGCATGGCCAACATCTCCATCTCCGGGGGAGAAATTGCCCAGCTCAAGGACATCGTCAAAGGTTTCGACCTGGTTGGCATGGCGGTCGGCCGGGTCGACGTCGACAAGGTGCTGTGCGGGAAAGGCGTTGCAGAAGGCGATATCGTGATAGGCGTCCGCAGCAGCGGCGTTCATAGCAACGGTTTGTCGCTGGCGCGCAAAGCATTCTTTGAAGACCACAAGTTTACCATCGATCACAGATTTGATGATCTCGACGTCACCCTCGGTGAAGAATTGCTCTGCCCGACGGACATCTACGTGCCGGAGGCAATGGAGATCCTGCAAAGCGTAGCGGGCGTGAAAGCGCTGATCAATATCACGGGCGACGGTCTATTGAATTTGGCGCGCGTGCATGCCGATGTCGGCTTCGAAATCGAAAATCTTATCGAACCACAGCCGATTTTTGCGCTGATTCAATATTATGCGGATGTGCCCGATAATGAAATGTTCGAAACCTTCAACATGGGCGTCGGGTTCTGTTATATCGTAGACCCTGCTGGAGCTGACCAGACCATAGCGATCCTGAAGAAACACGGTCGCCATGCGCAGCGGATTGGTCATGCGATTGCCGATCGCGAAAAGATCGTCCGTCTTCCTCAGCGGGGACTTGTGGGAAGTCATAAGACATTCACCATCGCCGAGCCCACGGCGCAAAGGGGCGGTTAGCTCGTGACAGCCAGGACGCTTGTAAGCTCCTCCTCACCTCAGCGAGGAGAACGCATGCAAGCTTCCCGTGCCCAGCTGAGCGAGCGAGCCGCGACTGTGGCATGACACCGCCTCAGCCCCTGCTCAACAGGAATACCGCCTGCTCGCCGAACAAATTCCAGAACCACCACGGCGCATGGAGCCGGAGCGGCCGTCCCCACGCGTTGAGCGCGAGCGCGCGTTCCATCTTCACTCCGACCGTCATGCACAGGTCGCGAAAATCCTTGATGGTGCAGAAGTGGATGTTGGGCGTGTCGTACCAGGTGTCCGGCAAATTGTCGGTCTGGGGCATGCGGCCGCCGAACATGAGCAGAAGACGGATGCGCCAATGGCCGAAATTGGGGAAGGAGACGACCGCGTGGCGGCCGATCCGCAGCATGTGCTCGAGTACGGCGCGGGGATGGCGAGTGGCCTGCAAAGTCTGCGACAGCACCACGTAGTCGAAGGCATCGTCCGGGTAGTCGGCGAGGTCGGCGTCGGCATCGCCCTGGATCACGGCCAGGCCCTTGGCGACGCACTCATTGACGCCCTCACGCGACAGCTCGATGCCGCGGCCGTCGACGCCGCGGCTCTCCAACAGCTTCAAGAGTTCGCCGTCGCCGCATCCGACATCGAGTACGCGCGAATGCGGCTCGATCATTTCGGCCACCAGGAGATGGTCGACGCGGGCGTTGCCGGGCCCGCGTGCGGCCTCTGCCATGGTGCGATCGCGACGGGTTCGCGACAGCATGCCTAGACCCTGCCAATGCCACGCGCCGCGGCGGCGGAATCGAGGAACCCGGTGACGATCTTGAACAGTTCCGGCTCATCCAGCAGGAACGCGTCATGCCCCTTGTCGGTCGCGATCTCGGCAAAAGAGACGCGCGCTCCGGCGGCATTGAGGGCGTGCATAATCGCCCGTGATTCGAAGGTCGGAAACAACCAGTCGCTGGTAAAGGAGATCACGCAGAACCGGGCTTTGGTGGCCTTGAAGGCGTTGGCAAGCATACCATCATAGTCGGCCGCGAGGTCGAAATAGTCCATGGCGCGCGTGAGATAGAGATAGCTGTTGGCATCGAACCGCTCCACGAAGGACGATCCCTGGTGGCGCAGGTAGCTCTCCACCTCGAAGTCGGCATCGAACGAGAAGGTCGGATTGTCGCGATCCTGGAATTTGCGCCCGAACTTGCGATGCAGCGCCGCGTCGGACAGGTAGGTGATATGCGCCCCCATGCGAGCGACCGCGAGACCGCGCCGCGGACTGACGCCTTCGGCGAAGTAGCGCCCCCCGCGCCAGTCCGGATCCGCCATCACGGCCTGCCGGCCGACTTCATGAAAGGCGATGTTCTGGGCGGAATGTCGGGTCGCGCACGCGATTGGCAGCGCCGCGAAGACACGCTGTGGAAAGCTTGCGGCCCATTGCAGCACCTGCATGCCGCCCATCGAGCCGCCCGCGACCGCGAACAGAGTGTCGATGCCGAGCCGATCGAGCAGCATCGCCTGGGCCCGCACCATGTCCCTTATGGTGATGACGGGAAAATCGAGACCCCACGGCACGCCGGTGCGCGGATCGGTCGAGGCCGGTCCGGTCGTCCCCATGCAGGCGCCGAGTACGTTGGGGCAGATGACGTAGTAACGATCGGTGTCAATCGGCTTGCCTGGCCCAACCATGGTCTCCCACCACCCGGATTTGCCGGTGACCGGATGGTGGTTGCAAACATGCTGGTCGCCGGTAAGAGCGTGGCAGATCAGCACCGCGTTGCTGCGGTCGGTATTGAGTTCACCGTAGGCCTGGTAGGCGACCTGGAAGGGGCTGAGTTCGACCCCGGCATCGAGCCGGAGCGGCTGGTCTTTTCGAAACACTGCGACCGGAGAGTGAGGGTGGTCCGCCTCCCGCTCCCGATCCACCGCAATACGGCCCGCAACTGCTTTCAACTCAGCCATATGGCTTTCCGGTCCTCCAAATGGCCGCGATTCTGCTGCGGGAACCCGTTGTTCGCCACGTGAATAAACTAACTGTCGCGCTCCCGGCCGGGCTGTCAATGTTTTCTTTGTTGCTCGCCTGCCCTCGACACGCACCTTGAGGACCTCATCCAAACGGTCCTTCGACCATCCTCAAGACAAGGTGCGGGCATCCCGACGCGTCCTACCGACCATCGTCGGCTTTAAGAAAAACGTGCGGGCGGAAACAATCTCGAGGTTGGCCCGATGCCGCTTTGCGCGCGCTCATCTGCGCCCACCATCGTCTATCGCTCTGCGCCTCGGTCTCAAGAGTGGTCATCAGCACCACGATCGCGGTTCACCCAAGTGGCGAGCGGACGCCCGCAACGACATCCCTCGCCTTGGCGCGCGCGAGCGCAAGAGCGCTTCTGTCGTATCCGAGAGGGGCATCCTCGCGTCGGATCACTTTCACCTGCCGATGGGAGCGCGGCGACATTGCCGATGTCAAGATTGGCGGCGCGGCCGCTCGAGCCAGTTCAGATCAGGGCAGTTGCCAGGTCAACGTTTTCTTTGCTTTTGGGGTGCCCCGGCCCTATCACTGGGGCCGCAATTGAGCCCGCGCCAATTGCCATGACGATTGAACACATGCGCCCCACCGACACCGCGCTCGCCGAGCTGCGCCGCGAGATTGACCGCATTGACGAGGCCATGCACCGCCTGCTCATGGAGCGCGGCGAAATCATCGGCCGACTCATTAAGGCCAAGCGCACTGCCGAATCAGGGTCCGCATTCCGGCCGGCGCGCGAGGCTGACATGA
>JASHYD010000698.1 GCA_030043175.1 Xanthobacteraceae bacterium
AGCCAGAACAAGCTTTATGTCTACCGGCGCGATGCGGCGACTGGCCTCTCCCGTGAACCCAGCTTCATCAAGGAGACGCTCTCTGACCCCACGTCGCCGGCACGCCAGAGCGCCGGGACGGTCCACGTGCACCCCAACGGCCGCACGCTCTATCTTGCCAATCGCGCCTCTGCCACGGTGGAGTTCGAAGGCAAGAAGGTATTTGCCGGTGGCGAGAACAGTATCGCGGCGTTCTCGATCAACCAATCGACCGGCGAGCCGACCCTGATTGGGAACTTCGACGGTCGCGGCATTACGTTGCGCACATTCGGGCTCGATCCGACCGGACGTATTCTGGTCGCGGCGAGCCAGATCCCGCTCCCGGTGCGCGACGGCGCCACCGTCAAGATACTTTCCGCGGGCCTTTCGGTCTACCGAATCGGCGGCGACGGCAAGCTTGACTTCGTGCGCAAGTACGATGTGGACGTGGGCGGCAAGAACCAGTTCTGGAGCGGCGTGGTGGCGCTCGCGTAGACCATCCGCAAATACGGCTGCCTCAATACGCTGTTGAAGGGCAGCGTTGTACAGGTCGCCAAACATTACGCCGGCAGCACCGCCTGTGTGCGGCTCGCTCCGCGCGGCCACGACCCATGTGCTTAGGGCTCGAATGTGGGGTCGCGGCCGGTGCTATGGCCGCTAGCCTGGGATACCCCCAGCCTTGGGCCGGTCGAGGCCGTCGCCCGAGCGGTGATCGAAACTTGTCTTGGGGGCCGTCGTCGTCATCGTGGTGTCGAGATCGCCGGCGAGTTCAGCTTCTGATCGGGACGTTGAACTACAGGAGATCTGGCCGAGCCCGAATCACGGCATGGCATTTCCGGTTCGATAGGCAGCGCGTCGTGCGCTTTGTTGGGCCGCCTGTGTTCCGCGCCCCCCCATGCGCAGGACATCTTTTCGTCTTCGGGCAGCAACAACGCGCAGGCCCAAACAATCCCCTATCGCCCCATAGATATCCAAGCGCACTCGTTCATCAATACCATGGCGTCCCGCCAGCGCTTGGGTGATCAGTCCGGACGGGGAAGCGTGAGCGTAGAGTTGTTTCGGCGGCGTGCGGACGAATACCGCCATGTTTGCGGTCGCGGTGACAACGCATTTTGCTTGGGGGCTGGTAGAGCCGTGCAGGCCATAGAGCTTCGAGAAGCCCGGCGACCCATCGGATTCAAGGACGGAAAAGATTTCGCAGAGGGATCAACCCAGCGTGCGGGTTGGTGCTGCCGGTTGGGCGGCGGATACGACGCTGCCCTCGCCTTGGTTCTGAGCCTCAGGCCGGCGAAGGAGGATGCGTTAGTACCCGGTCCGATCGATCGCGCCCCAAATCTCCGCCCAGTCGCGGCCCGCGATGTCGGTCACGCGGCCGTCGCTCTCGAAAAACTTGTTAGGCAACTGGAACATTGCGAGGATGAGCCCGCCCTCCGGACACCAGGCTGAGTGGCGGCTGCCGGCGGGACGCCAGACGAAATCGCCCTGTGGCACGGTGAGGTCCGCGTCCGGACCTTCCCGGTCCACCAGCTTGCCTTCGAGCACATAGGTCTGCTCGATCTTGACGTGCTCATGGTCGGGCAGCACTGCGCCCGGCGCAAAGCGCATCAGCGCCGTCACGAGGCCGCTGTCGGGATCGAATAATAGCGTCTTCACCTCGCAGCCCGGAAACCGGGTTTTCCGCCACTCCATTTCGCCCACGCGAACGTGGCGGGATCTGAGGTCAGCTCGATCGAGGGGCACGGCATCCATCCCATCCTCCGCGGGGCAACGTGGCAGGCCGGCAGCTTAGGGCGGATTGCGTCTTAATGAAACCGGCTTGGTTTGATCTGCCGCCTGTGATTGTGATCGGGGTAGAGCAAACCGAATGCGAGGGTTGGTACCCTGCGAGGGGCATTCGTCAGGGTCTTCAGGTCGGTTCCATGCAAGAAGGGAGGGCCGCGACCTTGTTCAGCAGCCGAATCACACTAATTGCTTGTTGGTGACAGTGACGTACCCATAAGCCGCCATTTGCGGCTCTCCCTTGCGCCGGGTTGATGAGCTCAGCATCGTGATCCGGGCTTGATCGTTGGCCGCAAGGTGTGGCTTTATGTCATTGATACTACCATAAATTGCAGAGGAACTCGGAACGACAACCGGGTCCGGATCGACCAAAAATTCCGTCATCCTAGCCGTCGAACGCGCAGAGGCGAGTGAAACTGCAATGTTGCTACACGAAGAAAAGGGAGTGCCTTTTGATATCAGCGAGGGCCAGCGCGCTAAGAATGCGCTGCAGCGGCAGGCCATGCTGCTCGAGGTCACGTCGGACCTGATCCGCGCCTCCGAACCGGGCGAACTCGCCCGCATGACGTTCGAGCACATCAAGTCGGATCTCGGGGCAGTTGTGTGCACCAACTACCGCGTCGATCCTGCGGGACGGCGCCTCAGGCTGGCGTTTGTGCACGGCACACCACCGCAATACCTGGAGGCAGCCCAATCGCTCGAACTCGGTCAAGAGTATTGCGGAACCGCTGCTGCAAGCCTTCAGCCGCTTGTGGTCGACAAACAGCGTATCGCGTGCGACCCGAACGGCGGCCTTGTGCGCGAACTCGGTGCGACCGCCTATGCCTGCTACCCGCTCAAGGCGTCCGACGGCCGCCTGCTTGGCACGTTTGCGGTTGCCTCGGCGACACGGGAGGGGTTTACCGATGATGAAGTCGCCTGGCTCGGCACGATCACCAATTTCCTCGCCCAAGCCTGGGAGCGGTTCGAGGCAGAGCAAGGTCTACGTGCGAGCGAGGAACGCTTCAGATCCTCGGTCCTCCACTCTCCATTGCCAATCGTATTGTTCGACGATCGGGAGCAAATCCTCGCCATCAGCCAAAGCTGGCTCGACCAAACCGGCTATTCTAGGAAGGAGCTGCGCAGCGTCGCGGACTGGACGGCGAGAGCTCACGGCGACAGCTCGGGCGAAGCACTGGAGCAAATCCGCCAGATGATTCCGACCAAGCCCGAGGCGGAGCAAACCGAACGGAGGGTCCGCACGAAAGATGGCCGCGACCGCATTTGGCGGTTTGTTACTTCTGCCTTGGGAACCAAATCGGATGGGCGAGATCTGTTCATTTGCGTCGCCGAAGATTTGACTGAGCGGAAAGCTCACGAGCAACACGTTCACCTCGTGATGCGTGAGGCCAGTCATCGCGCCAAGAACATGCTCAGTCTCGTGCAGGCGATCGCGCGCCAGACCGCGGCTGGAGCCCCTGAAGATTTTGTCGGACGCTTCACTGAGCGCATTCAGGCGCTTGCGGCCAATCAGGACCTGCTGGTACGGAATGAGTGGCAGGGAGTTGATGTGGAGGATCTGGTGCGCGCCCAGTTCGCGCACTTTGCGGACCTTGTTGGCTATCGGATCGCAGTGCACGGCCCGCCGCTGCGTCTCAACGCAACCGCTGCCCAAGCGATCGGTCTCGCACTGCATGAGCTTGCGACAAATGCCGGAAAATACGGGGCGCTCTCGACGAATAGCGGGCGCGTCGATGTTTGCTGGGGGACCAACGCTGACATTCTCACCATGAGCTGGGCCGAGCGCGACGGGCCACCCGTGTCCCCGCCGGCGCGGCGGGGCTTCGGCAGCACGGTCATCGTTTCGATGGCAGAGGCGACCGTCGGCGGCGAGGTGCAGCTCGATTACGCTCCCTCAGGTCTGGTGTGGCGCTTGATCTGCCCGGCAGCGAATGTGCTGGAGTGCGGGGAACGTGAGAATATTTTTATGGAAGGGAAATCAGGTAAGGGAACAGAATCAGCACGCACACAGCAACTTGAGGCTCGTAGCGGGTTGCGTGTGCTCAGCGAGGGGGCGATGCAAGGAAGACAATTTAGTTCACCAAGCTAACCGATCGGTCCTCTAAGGTGACTCGAACGTTCAGTAAGCGCACCGCCGTTCAAGCTGGTCGGACGTGGTCGCTTTATTCGAACCGATCTCGAAAAGAGACCGCTCCCCTTTGGGTCCGACCAGCCAAAAGCGGACACACCTGGGTAGGCTCAACTTAGCTGCTCCTCGTTAAAATTGCAGCAGGTGTAGTATGCACGAAAAAAGGGGACCGCTTCCCAAGGCGCGAAACGAGGTCCCCATTTTTTGTGTCCGCTGGACTGCCTTGGGGACTATTTGTCGCTCTGACCCTGCGGCTAGCCGCTTCTAATTTTCAGGACGAAAGAATTGCATTTACGTCGCGAATAAGTCTGCCGGCTTAGACTGCGGAGCTATCGTGTTTAGGAGTGCATTCGGCACATCCAGCATTACCCGCTCGAAGAAAGAGCCTCGATACTTGCGATCTTGGTTAGGTCCCACCATCGCCATTGCCTTGGTTGCGGCGGCACTGACTTTCGATGCCATGACCCCGCAGGTCGTTTCGGTCACCCTGTTCTATGTAAGCCTGGTTCTCGTAGGCTTCTGGTTTCGCCAACCGAAGGCCGCCCTTGCTCTTGCAATGCTCGCGACGCCGCTAATCATCTTTGGATATTGGCTAGCGATCCCTGACGGCACGCCGGCGTGGGAGGGGTGGACCAATCGTGGCCTCTCCATCTGCAGTGTTTGGCTGGCCGCGGCTTTCGTGTGGCACATCCGTACCCTCGGGCAAAAACTGCAGCATCAGATTGACATCGCTAGCGGTCTGTCGCGTCAAATCAGGTGGCTCGCTTCCATCGTCGAGTTCGGTAACGACGCAATCATAAGCAAGAACCTCGATGGCATCATCACAAGCTGGAACAAGGGTGCAGAGCGGCTCTTCGGCTATTCGGCTGAAGAAGCGATCGGCCAGCCGGTGACAATCCTGGTCCCACCGGAGAGTGCAGACGAGGAGTTCGCAATCCTCAGGTATATCCGGCGCGGTGACCGCATTGAGCCCTACGAAACCGTTCGGCGGCGCAAGGACGGAAGCCTGATCGATATCTCGCTGACCGTTTCGCCGGTGAGAGATGCCGAAGGAAAGATCATCGGCGCTTCAAGAATCTCCCGCGACATCACTGAGCGCAAGCGAAACGAGGCGCAGATCTCCATTCTCGCCTGCGAGGCCGAACACCGTGCTAAAAACTTGCTGGCGAATGTGAAGGCGATGGTGCAGCTCTCACAAGCTGACACACCCGATGGTCTCAGGGAAGCAATCGCGGGACGCATCAAGGCGCTTGCAGATGTTCATTCGCTGTTCGTCCAGTCGCGCTGGGCAGGAGCAGAGCTGGGTAGTCTGGTCAAGCAAGAGTTGTTGCCTTATTCCCGTGAGGGGGAGGCGCGCACGCCGATTGACGGACCAACAGTGATGCTAAAGCCGGACGTTGCACAGGCGATAGCTGTGGTTTTGCACGAGCTGGCAACCAATGCGGCGAAGTACGGTGCTCTATCCGTGGCAGAGGGTCAGGTCCGTGTCGAGTGGTCGCGTACGGCCGGTGGCCGAGTCGTGCTCCGCTGGACCGAGGTGGGAGGTCCCCCTGCCAATCCGCCGACGCACAAGGGTTTCGGGACCGAGGTAATGGAGGCCATGATGCGGGGACGTGTTGGGGGTGATGTGCGGCTCGACTGGCGCGCTGAGGGTCTCAAGTGCGAAATCGCCCTTCCGACGTGATGTGGGTGGCGACCCAATCACTCCCCACGGTTGCGGGGTGGGCGGCCCTACAGTCCGTTGGCAATGCGCACGTAATGCCAAGGACGTGGCCATGTGCGACGGCCACCTCGCGGGCGCGAAAGACACGACGTTTCCAATCTTATGGTTCATTTGGTCAGCAATACCGGTGCAGGATATTTGATGGAGCGGCCTTGGAGTGGGTGGCGAGCGGCTTGATCACTCGCATATCCTCCTCGAGTACCCGCCGAGGCTTTTCGGTGCTGATCACCGCCTTCAAGGGGCACGTCAAGTGGGATGCTCCGCAGGACCCGGCCAGACATAGCCTCTCGCTATTCGCGGGTTCTCACCCGCCGAGAGCGAAGGCAGACAAGCGAGGTATCGCCCATTTTATTGAGGTTTCGTGCACCTTCCGGTCCGTCCAGTACGGACCGCCAAAGGCACAGCTCACGACCCAGCACGTCAGTCTCAGAGTTCGGCACCCAGTCTGTAGCCGACATGTCCGTTGCGGAAGTCGCCGCACCTCAACTTGTCGAACAGACGTGCCGGTTCGAACGGTGCGATCTCGGATCGATCACGACCTGCGTGCGGCAAGAGATTACATGAACCGCCGGTGATGCTTTGGTGCCAGATCTACAGCGCCTCGGCGCGAATCGGTGGCTGGAAAGCAAGGCCGCTGTCCCACGGAAAGACGATCCAGGTATCCTGGGATACTTCGGTGATGAAGGTGTCAACCAATGGCCGTCCCATGGGCTTGGCGTAGACGGTGGCGAAATGCGCATTCGGCAACAGGTCCCGCACCACGCGCGCGGTTTTACCGGTGTCGACGAGGTCATCGACGATGAGTACGCCCTTGCCGCCGCCGCCGCTTTTCCCCACCAGCTCCGATGCGACACCCTTGATCACTTTCAATTCGCCTTGGCGGGTGTGCTCGTAGCTTGAAATGCAAATCGTCTCAATGAGACGAAGGTTGAGTTCGCGAGCCACGATGGCAGCCGGCACCAGGCCGCCGCGCGTGACCGTGACGATCGCATCGAACGGCCCAGCGCCGTTGAGCCGCCAGGCGAGCGCGCGCGCATCGCGATGGAACTCGTCCCAAGAGACCGGAAAGGCCTTTTCCGGCATCCGCATCCGCGTCATGGTACGCCCCTCTCGCCGTCCAGCCTACCTTCGGATTCGCTTTCGGCCCGCAGCGTTTTGGCTTCAGTGATAAAATGATCGGCATTCCTCTTGACGTCACGTATCACGTTGTCAATCTCGCGCCGGAACCGGTCGAGATCCAGCTTCAAACCGGAAGGCGACGGCTTTTCGGTTTCAAGGGCATATCCAACCATGTGCATCCTGACAGATATCTCGAGCAGCATCAGCGACGTAGTCTCCTCAGAAAGATCGTGCTCATCCATATAGTTTTGGATGAGCTGGTGGAGAGCGATTGCGTGCTCACTCAGCTCGTCGATGGCGGCTTCGGTCCCGTCTTCAAAATCGTCATTCTGCGAACTCATCGCCGGCTCCATCGGCAGCCTCACATGAGACTACATAGGTGTGCTATTTGAGCTTTCTCGAACCCGCAGGACCCTGGGCGCGCTGACGCTATCAGTGAGGTGCGGCGCTCAGTTTATCCTCCCGTCGCTACCGCGTTCCGCAGCGGATTACCAGAGTGATTTCACCCACTCGACGACCTGGGCTCGAGCGTTCCACGGCGCGGTAAGATGTCCGGCGGAGACTTCGATGTAGCGGCTTTTAGGATTCTTGGGCGCACGCGAGAAGGCATAGTCACGGCCACGAGCGAAGATCGGATCGGAGTCGCCTACGACCCAAAGGAGCGGCACGCCGTGCAGCGCCGTTACATTCTTCGGAATCACCGCCGGACCATCCGGGTCGAACATACTGAGGTAAACAGCCGGGGATGCGGTCGCGAAGGTTGGAATGCCTTGAATGCGGTCGGGCCAGATGCGGCGAGACTTTTCCCCGGCAGCCAGCAACGCATGTGCCTGGATGATGGCCTCTGCGGTGCGAGCGCGCATTTCGGCGGTCTCCGGCAGATGTCCGGGCGAAAGCGCCACTACCGCCGCCACTCCATGGCGGCGCGCCGCGTAGCCGATTGCCGCGTTGGCGCCGAGGCTGTGGCCGATGATGACAATGCGGGTTGCGCCCCTCGCCTTGAGGCTGGTGACAGCCGCATCGATTTCCCGCATCGCTTCCTCGTAGGTCGCCCCATAAATGCGTGACAGCGACCACGGCATTTCCGGCGACACTGCGACAGCGCCTTCAGCCTCAAGGGCCCCCGGAATACCGCCGTCGAAGGCACCGGCCCACACGCCTTTGCCGTGCAGAAACACGACACCGGTTCCTTGCAGGTTCCCGGCATGAGCGGGCGTCGCCATCAGCCACAACAGGAAGAGCGTCCGCACTATCAAGAGCGCGGCCACACGGCGACCCGTCGCAAGCCCTTCCGGCATCAAAAACCTCCGCTGGCGACTGTCGCCGCAAGGAGAGGGTGGAAAGCGGTCCGACCGCACCCGAGCGTGCCGTGCTGATACTCAACGCCTAAGATTTCCGAATTTTCGAGCGCCTGCGTATCAAAACGAACGCGCACAATCGATATCGCTGAAACCGGTGGTATCTTGCGTTTGTCCAAAACAAAAACTGCCAATTCTGTCTCCTAAACCATTGCCCGTGAGGGCCTGGTAACGCGCGCCTTGCGGTGTGTCTCCCCTCGAGAATGTTGCTGCAGACCAGCGTTTGCACAAAGCCCGTTTCGGACCTACTGCAGGCTCCCTTCCGGCCTTGCCCTCTGTGAGCCCGGAGTTGAGGAAGCGCCCCGGGTTGGTTCTTGAACCAGCTGCACCGTCGCCGGGCCACAGTGCCCAGCTAACCCTGGTCAACTGCGGCTTGCCGAACAAGCCGCTGGCGGGGGAGGGCGCGGTGGTCGACCGTCTCTACCGCTGCGCCGCAACGCGGGGGCGCTTCTGGTCAAGCATTGTTTCGATCGCCTTCTTGGCAGCCGCGAGCCGTGCCGGGTCGCGGCCTCGCACTACGATGTTGGCGTTCGGGCCGCGCACTTCGTCCACGAACGGATAGCTGCCGATCATGACATCTGGATGGGCCTTGGCGATCTCGCCAAGCTCGGTTCCCACGTCGCCCTCGCGGCAATCGGCCCGTACCGTCTCGGACAGCATCCTGATGCCGGTCTTAAGCAGCGGTGCCACCTCGTCGAGCATGGCTTGCATGATGGAAGGCACGCCGGCCATGACGATTACATTGCCGATCCAGAATCCGGGCGCCGCCGACACCTTGTTGGGCACAAGCTCGGCGTCCTTCGGTACGCGGGTCATGCGCATGCGTGCCTGGTTCAACTCGGTCCCCATGGCGGCGTAGCGCTCCTTTAGCAGGGCGAGCGCGCGCTCATCGTAGTCAATCGCAACCCCGAACGCCTTGGCGACGCTGTCAGCCGTGATGTCGTCATGGGTCGGCCCGATCCCGCCGGTGGTGAACACGTAGGTATAACGGGCCCGCATAGCATTGAGCGCTTCGACGATTGCATTCTCGTCATCGGCGACGATACGGGCCTCCCGGAGATCGATGCCGATTGTTGTCAGGTACTCAGCGATGTAGCCAACATTCCTGTCCTTGGTGCGTCCCGATAGGATCTCATCGCCGAT
This sequence comes from Xanthobacteraceae bacterium, assembly GCA_030043175.1. Next base: position 9,269 of record JASHYD010000698.1, read on the forward strand.
TACCAGAAGGCCGGCCGTAATGATCGCCGGCGCCGTATCGTCCTTCATTGCATGACCCGCTTTATGCCAATGCCGTGGGTGACTGGCTTCAGGCCGCCACCCAGAGCCGATCTGGGCCCTTTCATAGACCGACCCTCGTCCTTTCCACAACACTGGGACCGGTAGCCACGATGAAAAGCACGGATCACCAGTCGATAGGTCTGGTAGCCGACGAGCGGTCCGGTTGGGCAACTAGCCGGACCCGATAGCTCGTGACAAAGGCCGTCTTGGCCGGTTGAGCAATCCTGTGGGCCGCAACCTGAGTGAAGCCCGAGCGGGGCCGTGAAGGTGAAGTCGCGGAGCTCGACCCGACGGTGAAAGCCGCTGCGGAGCGCTTCCCGCTGCCCCATCGGCGAGGCTCCCGCGCGCTGAAAATTTGGTGATCACCAAGCTGGGGATGACGTTCGATGAAGTGAAAACCAAGGATGCCCGTGCGGAGCATTTCGGCTTTCTTGCGTTCGCACCGGACTACCACCGCAAGCAGGGCTATCGGTAAATCCGGGCTGCCGCCTCAATCTCTTCCGGGCGCCAGCTTGTCAGCTGCTGACGCGGCGGCCTACAAATCGAGGCATGGACTCAACCGCGCGTATGCCCGATCCGCCCCCTTGCCGGCCGATCGCTTTCGCACCGGTCGATATCACCTGCGATGCCGTTCCCGGCGGCAGCTTTCGACTCCGCTCGCGTACGCCGCTTCGACCGCATGATTCGAGCCTCGGCCGCATGTTCCGCGCCTCCGTAGAGGGGCAGCCCGATCGCGTATTTCTCGCCGAGCGCTCAAGCGACGGCTGGCGCACGCTCACTTATGCGGCGTCTCGCCCGATCGTTGATGCGATCGCAGCCGCTTTTCTCGAGCGCGGCTTGGCGGCCGAGCGGCCCGTGATGGTTCTATCCCGCAACAGCATCGATCATGCGCTGGTGATGCTCGCCGCCTATACGGCGGGCATTCCGATCGCGCCCGTTTCGCTCGCCTATTCGCTGCAGAGCCGCGATTACGCAAAGCTCAAGCACGTCGCCGGACTGCTTCAGCCGGGCCTCATCTACGTAGAAGATACCGGACCGTTTGCTCAAGCGCTGGGTGCCCTCGATTGCGCTGGCGTTGCGATCGCGGCGCGCCACAACGGCGCGCAGCTTGAGGGCGTGACCTCGCTCGCCTCGCTCGCCGCCACGAAGCCGGGCACCGCGGTTGAGCGGGCGGTCGCGTCGAGCAATGCCGATACCATCGCGAAATTCCTCTTCACCTCGGGGTCGACCGGGCTTCCCAAGGCAGTCATCAACACTCACGGGATGCTGACCGCCAACCAGCAGCAGATCGCCCAGATTT
>JASHYD010000699.1 GCA_030043175.1 Xanthobacteraceae bacterium
CCTCGCGGCACTTCGGACGCTGTCGGCGGAGCGGATGAGGGAATGGTTGGCCGCCAGCCGTGTCCGGTCTCGACCTTTGGGTGCTGCGAAGCCCGGTGGCCGACAGCCACGCCCAAGCCGCCATGCCCCCAGGTGGCCTCTAAACCTCGCATCTGAAGTAAAAGAGTCGAGTTCTATTATGACGTTTAGATCGGGACGAGTTATCGTGTCCTCTCAACACGACTTGGTCGTGGAGGTAGAGGGATATCAAGCGCTTCAATCCAACTGTTGGTGGTTTCGATCGGTGTGGACGGTGAGTGCCTTTAAGGGCGTGTCCCGAAGGGAGCGTGCTGGCTTGCCAGGGCAAGCGTGATTGGACCGTGTAGGTGGTGGTGCGGCGAAGAGCGAAACCGACCCCGCTAAGTTGGGAGCACTCTTGCTGTTGCGATCAACGTTGGACTTGACGTGGGGACAGGATTTTCATGCAGCCAGTCTGGCTTCCGCGCAGCAATGTTTGATTTGCTGGTCGACACGATCGAAGGCTTTGCGTAGAGCCGATGGAGATCCCAGAGTGGGGGTAACAATTTCGGCGAGCTTGGGCCGGAGCAGTCGGGCATGCGTGCGATTGAAGAACATCGCCAACCGCAAGCCTTGGCTGGTCACTTTATAGCGATGTGTTCCTGGAATCCGAACGATCATGCGGTGCAACCGCAAACGGCGAAGATCGTAGGTTACTTTGCCCGGCCGGTAGGTGGAGGGGTCGAGGCCTTGCAGTTCGGCGAGATGGTCGCGCAGTTGCTGGTGGCAAAAACCGTTCAAATGCATGCCGAACAGGACCAGGGAAGAAAACAGCGCCTGCGCTCGCGGGTCATCGAAGCGAAGTCCCGACGCACGTTGGCCGTCCTTTTCAACAGGGCGCGCAACCTGCTCATACCCGTTCTGGCCAATGAAACAGTCGTGGGCGACGGTCTCAACCTCCAGCATGCGTCGGTTGGCTCGAAAGCCAATCTGCCGAAGCTCCGGCAGGTTCTTTAGACGCTTGCCGATACCGAAGTCGCGGGTGTTGTTTATGGTTGTCTCGGTACGCAATGCCGCAGCGCTGTTCTGCTTCAATCGCTTCAAGTACTGTTTGATGCGTGAACTCTTGTAATCGGCGTGCAGAGACGGAATGACCCCTTCCGTGATGACGCGGGTGCGGAACCGACCAGGCGTACGCGTATTGATGCGCCGGCCAAAGATCAGTTGCGCCTGGCTTGGCCGCCCGATATCGAGGTTCTCGCCAATGACTTCCTCGAAGAACAGCCGGCCCACGGCTGATCCTTCCAGAACCTGGGTCAGGGAAAACTCCGCCTGCAGAATCGAGATGTCGTAACGATAGCCGGCCTTGCGATCGCTCGGCGTGAACGGGTGCGGGAGCCGGCGCAACCACTTCCGCAACAAGGCATCAATCTTCTCAGCGGACAGGCTGTCAGCGATAGTCTGCGCCCGCTTGATGTCGTCGCAGGATGACAGGCCGTTGTCTAAGGACTCAAAGCCGATGCCCCGTTGCTTCAGCTGCTGTTTGAGCCATTCGTGGCCATTGAGGTAGAGCTTCGCCGTGTAGGGAAAATACGTGCAAAACTTCAGAAAGAACGGCCCGAAGTCTCGGTCCACTCCGTAGATGTAATAATGGTTGACCATGGCAGTGGAACGCACCAACCACGGATACGCTACGCCCGTCTTCGGGTTGCGTCGTCGCTCTGTACGAAAGACCCGTGTTTTCTCCTGCGCCTTGCCGATGAATAACACGCCTTCTTCTTGTTTGAACTTCCTGATGTACTCTGCCGCGATATCATCCTTCCGCTCACCTTTGCGAAACTGTACCACAGGAACCCGCAGCTCCTTGGCGAAACTTTCCAACCGAGCAACAAACTCCTTGCTGATCGGATCCATCAGTGCGCTCGACGCGAAGGGCTGTCCTCGGTGGACGCGAAAGAAGGCCGCGACTCCACCCTCACGCTGCAACTGGGGGCACAAAAATATTCAGGTACAGTCTATCAATCGACTCGAGCTCCAAGGTCACATGTTCGTTGATGACAGACGCCACAGTTGGTCGTAGTTTCATTGTCGCCTCCGGTTGACGTCGATCCTTGTGATCAACTGCCAGCCTTTGTGCGGCCAAATCACTGACGCATATACGTCAGTTGCTCAGCCGGAGGCACATCGCTCGGTCAGCCGACCCCGTCCGACGCAACCGGTATACAGCCACGTCCGCAGATGAGCGCATTGTTCTGATACCGTTCCCGGTGTTCGCGATGTTTATTCAAGGCGCACGGCGATTCGACCGGCACGACCGACAATTCACCCTCCGGACTGGGGGAGCGAGACGAAACAATCTCCCTCAAATTCGCGACCGCGTGCGATCCTATCAGCACGCCTCGGCGGTCTGAGGCGCAGCCTCGCTAGTCATCGCTTTTTCTTTCGAGCTTTTTCTTGAGTTCGGAAAGCGCCGTCAGCCGTGGCCGTTCAAACTTGCTGATCCAGCGCTCGGCAATCTCGTTGATCGGCACCGGATTGATGAAGTGAAGCTTCTCTCGTCCCTGTCGCTTGCAGGACACGAGATTTGCCTCCTCCAGAATTGCGAGATGCTTCGCGACGGCTTGGCGTGTCATATCGAGCGCTCACATAACTCGCCAAGCGTCTGGCCATTCTTGCGATGCAGCCGGTCCAGC
>JASHYD010000700.1 GCA_030043175.1 Xanthobacteraceae bacterium
CAGCACGGGCGCTATAGCGCCGAGGCGATTGCCGGGCGACGCAAGATCAGAGAGCTTATTCGCGCCGTGTACGCTCTGGCGCGCCAGGAGCAGGTCTAACGGCAGCGCCGCCTGAATGAGCGCCAGCAGGCCCGATTGTTGGTCAACCGAGCTGGTCACGGTGCTGCACGACGAGCTTGGCTGCGCCGACACGGCTACGCTCGCCAAGCTGTTCGGCTCGCTGTCGGTGCCTGCTGAGCTGCCATCTGCCGTCGACCGGTGCCGGCCGAGCTGCCGATTGTCTGTTCATGTGCCTGCTTGACCCGCGGGTCCACCGACACGTCCGGCCTCCTGGCGCGCACGCCGCTCCTGCGCTGCACGCTTGAGGTCAGCAAGCCCGAGTCGACCGCTACCGCTGGGCGGCGTCGTTTGGGCTGGCAGCGGCATAAAAACGGCGTTACCGTTGAATGCGGAGGATGATATGGCGGCGTGCTTTAACGCCTTTTCGCTCTCGGCTGCGGCCTTGGTCGCAGCAGTCTCGGCTAGCTGGAGTGCCTCGATGCGAGCGACCAGCCTCTCGGCGCGAGAGCGATGCTCATTCGATACCTCGCCCGCAACATTACCTTCGAGGTCGACACGGGCGCCGCCAGCCGCGAGGCATTTCTGGTACATCAAACGATCGACGTACCGTTTCAACGCGGCACCGACCTCCCGCTTGCTGAGCGCGCCGCTCGCCACCAAGTCATTGCCGATGCCGACTTTCAGGGGGTGGTGTTCCTGCCATGTTTCGGCGGAAAAGGCAGCCGGGAACATTGCAGCCAGCGCTGCGATGTTGTTCTCTGATTTCGCGGCCATTTTCACTGCCCCTTCTTGGTCGCGTCCATTAGTTGCCAATCCAATCACTGCGTCGGCGCCCTCAGAAAAGAATACCAATCCGGCAAACAGGCCGAAAACTCCAACCATGAGAAGAAGCATTGGGATGATCTGAAGCATGTCGCGTCCCTTTTTTCTTGAAAAAAACTCGCTATTGGAGCCTTAAGTATTGATATGCGTCAACACACGCATGTTCAATTTGAGAGGCGCCTTGCGCCGCGTAAACAACAACCGTCGGACACGCGATGGTTCCTGGCCTAACGATACGCAGGCGCTGCCGTCGCCCTCAGTTACTCCAACGAAACGATGCTGGTGCTCTTGATCCCTTTGGAGCAGGCCATGCTTCCGCTTCGAACGGCGTTCGGGCGAACGTGCGGCTGGTATTTTTTCCAAGCTGCCAGCTGCGCCGATATGAGCGCTCAGCCTGCGACCGCTCGATACCCGCTCTGTATCCGTCCATGCGCGGCCGACAATGTATTCTGGGTGCTCATCTCGCATTTCCGAAATGATGACCGCCAACACCGCCTTTGTCTGCTCGCTCAATTCAACCAGCGGCAAACGTACCCTGGGCGACATCAGATCGAAAAGACTTAATGCGTATTTGAGCGGGACGGGACTCGTTTCTCGAAACAGCGCAGACGTTAATCGCGAAATCGATTTGCCAAACGCTCGGCGCGCAGCATCTGCCCGTGTCGGCAGGCTAGAAACATGCTCCGACACATGCCTGGCGCAACGTTGGACATGACCGAGATGCAGCCGTCGCCTCCTTGCGCAAGAAAGGCCAGTGCGGTGGCGTCATCCCCCGACAAGAGCAGAAAATCAGGCCCCACGAGCGACCTCAGCCGTGCCGGTCTCGTCACGTCGCCTGTTGCATCCTTAAGGCCGATGAACTGCGCCATCTCTGCCAAGAGGACCACCGTTTCATCCGCAAGGCTGCACGCGGCTCGAGATGGCACATCATATAGAATGATTGGTAGTCCGGTGGATTGACCTATCGTGCGAAAATGCTCATGCAGACCGAGTTGAGTCGGCTTGTTGTAATACGGCACCACGGACAGGATCGCATCGCACCGAGCGTCTCCGCGTCTCGCGTCAATTCGATGGCGTGATCGGTCGAATTCGACCCTGCTCCGGCAATCACTGGTACCCGACCTCACGAAACGCCCGCTGCGATGCGGATGAGTGTGCGGTGCTCAGCGGGGGTAAGCGTCGGCGCTTCCCCGGTTGTCCCGCAGACAACGAGCGCCGTGGCCCCCTGTTGGATTTGAACGCAACAAAATTTCTCAAAGGCGGCACCGTCGATATTTCCGTCATCATCAAACGGCGTCGGTAACGCAGGTGCGTAGCCCGATAGTCTTGAGATGTGGCGACTAATATTAGTCATCTCATTCCCTCCTGCGATCAGGGCATCCGGGATGATTCAAGCTGTCGCGCGGAACTAGCCCCGCCATGGCGGACTCGGGGGTGCGCGTCCGAGGGAGACCGAGCCGCATTGCGCATCTGCCCCTACGGGAGACAGCGATTGAGCCCGCCAGAAACGAGAGGGGCGCGTTATGCGGCTTGGCGCTCACGAGAGACATCGGCAGAACTCTGCGGTTGCCGCGTGATCCCCGGCGAGCTATTCAGGTCGAGTTCGAGGATACCCGGAACCATAACGACAGACTGAGGTTGATTTCCATTTTCAAAAAGAGCGAACCGGAGCGCTGCTGCATGGTCAATAAATAGGCCGCCAGAAAGGTGCTGCTGGTCTTGAACAACCCAGTTGCCGCGGCTGTTCTTGCCAATAAAGAAGAGGGAAGATTTTGAATAAGATCGCGCCACGGGAGGTTCCTGTTTATTCATAACACGTCTCCTTTATGGGCGTCATCACTGGCTAGCCGCCGCAGCTCAATTCCGTCAATGGTTGAAGTGAGGGATCCAGATTGCGCTTTTCAACGCGACGACCCCCACGCCGGCGACTGAAAGCAGCGCGATAGCCAAGATCAGCTTGCAGAAGCGCTTGACGCTCTGTAGGTGAGATGCGGCCAGCGTCGCGTCAAGCGCGCAAGCACCCGCCCTCCTCGGCTTCGGGAAGTCACGAGTGGTATTAGGCGTGACCGCGGTCATCGACCCTGCTCGCATCAGTAGTTATTATTGACTGCTCTCGAACTCCCACGTATGAACGGGATCCGCTGGCGGCAGTCGACTCACGCGATCCGCTTCGCTGAGGGATGTCACCCCGGGTACATCGGAGACTTCGGTCCCCCGTAATATCGCAGCTTGATCGGCTTTTCTTGCCGCGCCGTGGCCGCTTTCGTCAGTGCCGTCTTGTGCGCACCGGCCTCGCTGTTCGTGCAGGAGACCAAAATCAATGCAAAAGCACCTGCAAGCAAGATGATCGGCCCGGCGAATGGCTTTTCGATCGTTGAGACCCACATAGATGCTACTCCCCGACTCTCACCTCCACCGACACGGCGTGAGGACTTGAGTTTTTTCGGCCGGAACAATTACCATCTCCGTCTTTAACTGAGAGGATCGGACAACGTTTCCTGAACGCGCCAGTAAGATGGATTAACGGTCATATAAAAGCGAGAGGGAACGGCACGTCGCGATATAGGGAGATCATAAAAGGTCATAAACACTGGAAATCTGTCGAGGCGATTCCATTAGATCCCCTATCAGAGACGATGCACGCCTGAACGACTCAATTCGGCCCAAGTTGGTTCGGGAATTTAGACCCCGTATCGTGCAGGCCCACGACTGCGCGCTCTTTTTGCCAGCTCCAGCTCGGAGTATCGGAGATACTGCGTTGTTCGCGCTGAAGCTATTTTGCCGCTCCATAGTTGCGCATTTGCTTATACTTCTTACTTGGCAGCGCCGCCCTTGCGAGCTACGGCCGGTGTCGCGAAAGGAGCTATCGGGTGCCAAGTATTTGGCCGTAAGCGACTATGAACGGAAACCGGCCGCTCCTAAGTAGATATAAAGATTTCGGGCACCACAGTCGCCAGAGCAATCCTCAGACGGCCTGGCCTGCTTCGAGCGCTTCGGACGAGCGTCGATCTTTATGCGGTTCTTATGAGAACGGGCTTCTCTTCGACTCGAATTCATATGCAATCGCGACGACATGCTCACTGCGGCTCGGACCGCAGGTTGGGGCCACCAGCACATGCCAGTGGCGCCGACCTCCCAGCAAATCCCTCGGGACCGATCCCCAAGAGCAACAAAAAGGAATACTTCCGTGACCTCCCTGATTCTCAACCCTGCGATCAGCACGTTCGCTCGCGCCACCGGGAAGGTGGTGGGCCAAGCCACGCGGCGGACTCTCGTTCTGATTTCAATGTTTTTCGAGGCGATCGTTGAAGCGCGTGCGCTGATGGCCCAGCGTCGAGCGATCGGCTCTACAGCTGGTGCCGCATCCAACGAAAGACGCCACGATTAGGGACGAAAGAAAATTGTCCGCCAACTGTGATCGCAGCCGCGCCACAAGTCCGCGCGCAGCTATCCGGCCGCGCGGACCGGCCATCCCGCCTCCGCCCTACTCAAAGTTACATTGTACTCAAAAATGGTGACCCGTCATGACCCGCTCCCAACTCGTGCCAACAGGTGATCGCATCCTCGACTCGATGATCACCCTTTCGCGTTGCTCCGAGCAGCAACGGATCATTGTGGCGGGCTCGAAGAGCATCGAGATTACGTCCGAACTCTATAGACATGGCTTCATTCACGTTGCGTCGACGGCAAACTGCGGCCGGGCCGCCGGGCAATACGAAGTCGCGTTGGTGGATTGGCGACGGCGTACATTCCAGGCCCTCGAGACAACGCTCGATTGGCTTGTGGGCTTCTTGAGCCCCGGAGGACTGCTAGTCGTCTGGATCGATCCGCAGAAACCGGCCACCCGCCAAGGCCTTTACGCGGGCCTGGAACGGCGAGGATTCCTCATCGAGGATAGAGCCGTTCATGATTTTGGATCTGCGGTCTCGGCGCGGCGACGAGAGGAAAGGCCAATGCCTAAAGCGGCGTGAGATCCTGCAACATTAGCGTTACGCGGCGGCGCGCCGGCATCGTAGCGTTCCTTCAATTACGCGCTTGCTACGCGTGACCTAGCCGTTGATGCTGGCACCGCCTTCATTCCGCAATGCGGGCTCGCCCCTGCTTCGTATCGATCGTGGCTTTCGAAGTGAGAAGCGCTTCAAGGTGCTTGACGGCGTCAAGCCGCGAGTTGGGGCGCTCCCGCGATATCCTTCGAATGTACTGAGCTACAATCTGACGTCGGGCACGGATGGTGTCATCAACGAGTATTGTGAACCTTGCGAAGCGATCGTGAACGGCACGCGCCGCGAAGTTCAGCCGTTAGGGGACCGCGAAGAGTTTTCGCTCGACGGCATTCAACACTTCGGGCGGGCTCGGGACAGTTTGCGATACCTTCGAAGGCAAGGTACGTTCACTCAACTACCGGACGATTCGCTATCCTCGCCATGCGGCGATCATGCGCGCGCTCCTCAATGATTTGCGCCTGCGGGATCGCCGAAACGTGCTCAAAGACCTCCTCGAGCACGCAGTGCCGACAACGCTGCAGGACGTGGTCATCATCTTTGTCACTGTCAGTGGCCGCAAGAACGGTGAACTGGTCCAAGAGACATATGCCAACAAGATTTACAGCCGCGACGTGTATGGTCGGACGTTGAGCGCCATTGCAGATCACCACCGCCGCTGCGATTTGCACTGTGCTCGATCTGCTGTCCAGCGGCGTCCTTCTACGGAAGGGCTTCATTCGTCGGGAGGATATTCCGTTGAAGGCTTTCCTTGAGAACCGATTCGGTCGAGTCTACGCGCAGCCGAGCAGCGAGAGTTCTCCTCTCGACTTAGCTTAGTGCAGCAGCAGATTGGCCGCGCTTTGCCGGCGGCTACGCCGCTGGTAAACTCGCTTGCAACGAAGGCTAGGGGCCAAAAATGCGGATGTGGCGCTCGCCGAGACCCTCGCATTCGGCAATCTCGGACTCGGATAGACGCTCGACCTTTCCCCAGTTGCGAACGCCTCCGACGAAACCAAAGACCGCGCGGGAGATCCCGCGTCCTCCGAAATAATCCTCTCTCGTTGATCCGCATCAAAAGTGATCCCCGATCGACTGCTATTTTATTATGATCAAATGGGGAGTGCGATCGTGACGGAAAGTCGAGATTTTCACTTCGGTAGTCGACTGCTGAGTATGACGGCGGTAGCCTTCAACGAAGGCTGGCGCGTTCGTGTGTTCGATGGGGGACCGACCGGCGACCGACGTTGTGTATACGGTCGCGCACGAGAACATGGCTGATGCTTCTATGGCCTTGATGCACCTCGTGGATGAACTGATGACCGTCGCTCAAGACGATATCGAGGAGTGGCGGGTGAAACTCATTCCCAGAACTACGCCTGCTTGATCGAGCATAATGGGGAGGATCTGTCGGAATCGCGCGTTCCTCGACCGCGAGGCGGCGCTGGCTGCCGTTGATGGCGCCGGCGGAAGCAGCAGATCGTGTCGACCGCAAGCCCGGCATATCCAAGAATGGCGATTCCGTCGGTAGTTTCGAGAGACATGATCTTGCGAGCGTCATCCTTCACTATTCGGCCGTTACTGAACAAACGACGGTCGGCGAGCATCCAGATTGTCTCGGGGGTATTAACAGTCAGAATGAGCGTCACAAAATTTCTCCCGCTGCACGGAAA
>JASHYD010000701.1 GCA_030043175.1 Xanthobacteraceae bacterium
GCTAGTGGCGATCCGATGGCCTCAAACTCCAACAGCTTCGCCGCCCACTCCGGTTGCATCGGGTCGCCGCGAATCGATGCGCGGCGCCGATGCGCTAAAATGTTCGAGAACTCTGGGCTCGCCGGGGCTGGTAGAGGTCAATCTCGGCCTAGCGACAAGGCATGTTTTGCCCGCGAATCAGCAGGTGGCACGACTCGGCCGCGACCTTCGAAACCCGTCGGGAACCCCGGACTATGCAGACAGGGCAATCCCTCCCCGGCGCGCTTTAAGGATAGCCTGACCGTTCTTTCCTCGCCCATCGTGGCGCCAATTGAAGATCAACCCGTTTGGCAGTCTTGCGTCCTCAAAGAGCTCTAACTCCAGGTCAGGTCGCGGTTGCGGAATGGGAGGTCCCGATAACGCTTCCCGGTGATCTGGAAGATTGCATCAGCAATGCCAGATTGCACCGAGGTGCCGCGGTCGTGACCCATGCCACGCAGCCAATGCCCGGTCTTGAAAAAAGTGATGTTGATCTCCGGCGGATTGTCGTTGATGCGCGAGAGCGGGAATGTGTCGAAGTTATTCTCCACAATGCGGCCTTCGTCGACATTGCATGCTTGAAGCATCGTGTCGTTGTAGAACCAGGTGATCTGTCCTTCGATCTGCTTCCTGACCGATAGCGGATTGACCAGCCCGAACCCTTCTTCATGCGCAACGTCAACGCGCAGCAGGCGCAACTCGCCCTGCTTGCTGATTGAGACGGTGTGGACCTGGGCGCTGATGGTGGCGTGGCCGCCACCCTCGGCTCCGCGTTCCTCAAGCGCGATGGCCCGCGCCATGCCCTGCGGGAGCGGCGTGCCCCAGCCGGACATCTCGGCAGCGGTATCCAGCGCCTTGATCATGTCGGCCTTGTAGGGAAGGTCGGTGCGCGAGATCAGCTCGCGGCGATAAAGGTATGGGTCCTTGCCGGCCGCGTGGGCAAGCTCATCCATGAAGCTCTCGCGATAGAAATCGTGCGCCGGCTCGCCAACGCCGCGCCGCGTACCCACCGGAATGTGGAAGGCCGCGCTATGGGTCGAGAAGCGGTAATGAGGGGCGTAGTAACGCGACGCCTTGTCGAAAGCGGCGATCGCGCCAGGGGCCTTCTCATCCATGGCGGTCCGCACATCAATGGCGATCGGCCAGCCTTCGGGATCGAGCACGGCGCGCAAGCGGGCAACCCCCATCGAGCGATAGGTCGTACCAATAAAGTCTTCCTCGCGCGTCCACAGCAGGTGGATAGGCATACCGCGGTTCTGGTTGGCGATGTAGATCGCCTGCTCGGCTTGTGGACCGTTGCCATTGCGGCCGAAGCCGCCGCCCAGGTGGCACATGTGGAGGTAGACGTTCTGTTCCGCAATGCCGGTGATCCGGGAAGCCGAGTAGCGCGTTTCTTGCGGGCTCTGGTCACCGATCCAGATATCGACTCGGTCGTCGGTGACAAGCACCGTGGCGTTTCCAGGCTCCATTCGGGCGCGCGGGAGGTAGGGCGTTGAGTAGATCGCTTCGACGATCCTGGCGCCGCCCGAGAAGGCGCTGTCGCAGTCTCCGACGTTGGCATGCACGCGGCCGGGCTGGTCGAGGGCCGCGATCAGCGTTGCGCGCATATTGGCCGTATTGAGTGCGGCATGCGCGGGCGGCACATCCCATTGGATCGGCATCTTATCGAGCGCCGCCTTGGCTTGGTACCAGCTCTCGGCGATGACGGCGACGCCACCACTGAAAACATGGTCGCGGATCAGGGACGGATCGGGGATTGGGATGTTGACGGCTGAGATGACGCCGGGCTGATTGCGGACCCGCTCGAAATCGTAATTTTTCACCGTGCCGCCATAGACCGGACAGGCCTTGACGGCCGCCCATTTCATGCCGGGCAGGCGGACATCGATGCCGTAGATGGTCTTGCCGGTCACTTTAAGAGGAACATCGAGATTCTTCTGCTCGGCGCCCATCAATGTCCATTCCGAGGGAGGTTTGATGCCGATCCGCTCCGGATTGGGATGCGGCATCTGAGCAGCGAGCGGCGCCACCTGGCCATACGTGGTCGTGCGTCCGGTCGGGCGGTGGGTGATCACGCTATTGGCCGAACTTAGCTCTTCGACCGGTACGCCCCAGGATCTGGCAGCCGCCAACAGCAGTCGTTCGCGCGCTTCCGCGCCGGCAAGCTGAAGATAATAGCGGCCGTCCTTGACGGACGCCGCGGCATTGGTCCGCATGCGCCGATAAAGGCTGTTCGGGATACCCTCGGAGCCGGTCCGGCTTCGCCGCCCGAACTCCGGCTCGCCGCCGCCGAGCGGGTCGGTGGCGCCCTTGCCCATGACTGCAAGGGTCCATTCCGGCGCCATTTCGCGGCCGTCGCGATTGACGGAAGCGTATTGCGGGGAGACTTTGCTCCAGTCGCATTGCAGCTCCTCGGCGACCATCATGGCATTGGAGGTCCACACCCCTTGGCCGAGTTCGGTCTGGGCAATGCGTATCGTCACGGTATCGTCGGGCGCGACGACAACCCAGGCGTTGATTTCCTTTATGTCAGGCTCAGTCGCCCAGGTCGCGCCTTCCGGATTTATCATTTGGCCCGTGGCGCGCTGCGGCATCCAGAAGCCCACCACAAGCGCGCCCGTCGTGGCGGCGGCGGTGGAGAGAAGATCGCGGCGGGACAGGCCCGGCTTGCTGAGACCGTTGTCGCTCATCAGAGAGCCCTCCCCGCCGCCGGCATCCGGGAGGCGGCCAGTCGGATCGCCTGACGGATGCGGTGATAAGTGCTGCAGCGGCACGCATTGGTGACCTCCGCGTCGATCTCCGCGTCGGACGGATTGGGGTGCCTCCTGAGCAGCGCCACGACGCTCATGATCATCCCTGACTGGCAATAGCCGCACTGCGGCACGTCGAGCTCAATCCAGGCGAGCTGCACTGGATGCGTGCCGTCGGCCGACAAGCCTTCGATGGTGGTCACCGCCTTGCCGGCCGCGGCCGTGACCGGAACGCTGCAGGAGCGAACGGGTCGACCATCAATGTGGAGCGTGCAGGCCCCGCATTGGGCTATGCCGCAGCTGAACTTGGTGCCGGTGAGCCCGAGCTGATCGCGGATCACCCAGAGCAGCGGCGTTTCAGGCGCGACCTCGACTGAGTGTCTCACTCCATTCACTGTAAGGTCTATTGCCATAGGGTTCCCCGCTAATCGACCGTCTCTTCAATGGGACTTCGCCTTGTCATTAACTGAGCAGGTGAATTATTTGTACGCCGCCGAAAGAAGTTTGTCATCGGCAGCATCGCTTGCGAGGCCGCCGACGACCTGCCACGGCAGCTTTCAGGCGATAAGCCGCCAATCAGGCGGGAATGGTTGCGTACAGGCCAGCTTCGAGCGAGACCGATCGCTCTCCGGACAGAAGGTGGTTGCTCTCGTCTGGTTGCGCATCGAGCTTGCCGCCGGTGAGGCGGCGGAGGTCGAGGCCAAAGGAACTGTGCGCCGGCACCACCTAAAGGCACCCTCCCGTTGGGAGGGATTGATTAGCTCAGACCGACTTTCGCCAGAACCTCACGCGCGCGAGCGCGCTGCTCATCTGAAATAGTCAGCCGCGCGGCGAAATCGCGTCCGAGCGGTTTCGTCGCATCGATGCCCATCTTCGTGAGAGTGAAGTCATCGGGGTCAGATGTCGGGTCGAGAATCGCCCCCTTGGCGCCCGGAATGAAGATGA
>JASHYD010000702.1 GCA_030043175.1 Xanthobacteraceae bacterium
CCGAAGATAGAGCGTATCGCCCGGCCCTCGAGCCAAATCGCCCACGAGCGTGACCATGCCGTCTTCGCTACTCGCCCTCCACGCGGTCAGGCGGCCATAGGCGTCCGACAGCGAGAGAAGCCCCTGTTTGGCCGCGCGCGCGACGGCGAATCCATCTTCCACCCCGCGCATGATCGCAAGTCGCGCGTGCCACCACGCGTCACCATCAAAATCCCACGCGGGCACCGCGGCGAGCGTTAGGTGACCGCTCGTTGCGTCGCGTCTGAGCGTTCCTTGAAAGTCCATGTCCTTGCAGATCATTATGCCAGTCTTGTCCGGCAAAGTGAGACCCGCATCACCGGGTGTGAACGTCGATTCGAGTGCTGCGACCAAATGTCGTTTGAAATAGACGGCAGCGCGTGCCTCGACTGCCCTGAGCGCGATTTCAGCATCGGCATCAAATGCGGCGCTAGCGATGGCGTCATTCACCGCGACGCCGATGCGTTCTGGGGCCGTCGCAGGCTCCGTCGGTATCCGCCACCACCCGAATCCCGCATTGAGCGTGAACACCCCGAGCGCGATGGCCGCCCCCGTAGCGCGTTTTGTTTGCAAGCTTGTTGCAAGCCCAGCGGCTACGATCGCGAGCAGGAACGTGACGATCCAAAGGCCGAAAACCGAAGCCATCTGGATGAGATACGGTGCGCCGACCTGCCTATAGGCAGGCGACGCGGACGTCCCTCCCGCGCTGCTGAACGAGGCGACATAATCCCAGATCGTCCACAGCGATGCGAACGCCAGCATGCCGCCCAGCGGTGAAATCCGCCGGGTCACGAGCTGCGCGCCGACAACAGAACCGGCAAAGCCGAGCGCCGGCACTGCGAGCGCGAGGACGTAGGCAGGCATGATCGCGGCGTAAGTGGGCAGGATGTTGCAAGAGCCGAGCGCGTAAGCCAACCAGGACGCCGCAAATGTCACCACTCTGCGCTTTTCCCCGAATGCGAGCCACAGGACGGGAACCGGTGCGATCCACGCGAGCGGCCACATGTCGCCATGATTGAGCGAAAAATAAAAGCCGACGCCGCTGAGGGCGGTGCAAATCGCGACGATCATGACTGCCCAACGGTGGGAGTTTTCACGAAGCTGACCTGCGCCAGTGCCATCTGTGATAGTCCGCCCGTGATCTGGAGACGCGCACGATGCCCACCGCCTTTACGTTCGGCTCGGGTTTAATGGATGAGGCCTTACTTACGCGAACAAACCTGTCGTCCCTGGAAGCGCTGGTTCTTCTGCTTTCGAAGGCAGATGCAATTTGGTGGGTGGGTTCTTGTGGTCGAGCAGATATTCAGCCCAAAGACCGGCGTCAGGCCTCCGGGCTGGCGTCGCGGCTTTTCCTCACGTTCCGGGATCCAAAAACCTAAAGACACGCGCATTCTATTGGAGCGCCCCAGGATGGGGCCTCGCGTTGTCTAAAGCGGAACGGCAACCTTGCCTGCCGAAAGGCCGGCGGCCACATGGCCCCGTAGTTCTTCGTCACGTTCCGGGGTCCAATCATTTTGCATCATTGGGTCGTCAGTTAATCAGTTAATCCACACCATGGTTGAGCATCGTTCCCGGCCCCATTTGCCCAGTTTTGCAGCTAACGACGCGACGATAGACCAGCAGCAAGGTGTCGAGGCGTTGGAATCTGATGCGCCGACGGTCGCGTCGTAGCCGCCAAAATGAAAGGAAATGCGGACCGAAAATCGCCTGCTCGGCTGGCAAACGTCAGCATGACGTGCCGTCATGGCGACAAGGCCCCGCGCCGGCCCTTTGTGAGACTTGAGATAGTTTAGCACGCGGAGTACACACCAGCGTACGCTGCCGCCCGGCCGCTCAGCCTGTCGGCTTCATTCGGCGGGATGATGTTTACCGATAAATTCGCTGCAGCTGCCGCTCCGCTATCTTCATGGCGCTTTTCGCATCCTCTCTTCCGGTGCAGTAGTTCGCAAACATGTCGACCAACACAAAATCGGCGAGGGCGCTTGCCGCTTTCTCGCCGACCGAGCCTAATCCGCCGACTGTGAGTGACCGTTTGGCAGCATCGCGGAATGGGGAGTTCTTGGGGTCTTCAGTCCATACTGGGTTGTTGTCGTACGCATTGAGTGTGTGGCTGACAAAGCCCTGCGACGCAAGAAGCCATTTGTTGTATTGATCCGCCTCCATAATGAACGCCAAAAGCGCTTTGCACGCCTGCGGATATTTCGTATACGCCATCGCAAACAGCACGGTTTCGATATGTAGTTCGGTCGCGCGTCCCGCCGGTCCGACAGGCCAGTGAGCGTGATCCATGTCTTCGGCGATATCCCTCAAGGTTGGGTCCCTCTTCGCCGCGACGTAGATGGAGATGGTGTTGTTTGTCCAATGAACTTCCTTACCGAGGAACGCCTTGTTATTCGACGCGTCATTCCATGCGAGGACACCCGGTGCCATTTGAGTGTAGAGCTGCTTGGCGAATACCAGCGCTTTTTCCGTCTCGGCTGAATTGATCATCACCTTATCGCTCTCATTCACCATGTTACCGCCATGCGTCCACAGACACCAATACGCCCAATTATTAGCGTCGGCTGTGGCGTGCCCGAGAGACATGCCTCCTGGCGCATTGTTAGCCTTCATGGCTTTGGCGTAATCCAGGAATTCGGCAGTTGTCTCGGGAAATCTGGCGTACCCTGCTTTCCGGAGCGACGATATCCGATAATTGATAATGGAACCGGCGAAGCTTCTGGGGATTCCGATCCATCTGCTTCCAGCGCCTTTTCCGTAGGAAACCGCGCTGGGTGCCCAACCGCCATATTTGTTGCCGAGGTAATTCGCCACATCGGTCAAGTCGAGGCACTTATTCGGAAACAGGTGGGGCAATGAATAAAAGCCCCAAAACAAGTCTGGGCCGGTGCCGATATTGACCGCAACCGAGGCTTTGGGCTGAACGTCGTCGTTCGACTCACGGATAAGGGTAATTTTGACGCCGGTGGCTCGGGTAAACGCGTCCAGAGCCGCGGTGAATTCCTCGTCTTCCGCCTGTACAAAATATTTCCAACGCAGAAATGAAAGCTGCGCGCCCCGCTCGGGCTTCCACGGCGCCACCTGCGCCCATGCACTGGCCCATTCGAGGAGCGCCGGTCCGTTGAGGGCGCCTCCTGCGGCAACCGCAGTAGCACCGTTGACGAGAGTGCGGCGCGTGAACTTGCTCATAATGCAATTCTCCGTCTCTTGAATTTCATTCGTTCCCTCTTTTTGTTTTCGACCATCGACGAAAGCAAAAAGTTGCCGCGTTACTCTGCCGACACGCACTGACATGGACGCCCTCCTTCAGCCGGCCGACCTACCCCTATGGTTCTCAAGTGCGCTTGATCGCAGAACTACTTTTTCCCATTGACGGTGACCACAGGATATAGCTCGCCTCAGTCGCGAGCGGCGCTGGTCGGTGATTACATCACGAGCAGGAGCCTGTGCCCGGGCACCGGTCATCTGGTCATCTGGCCGCAGCGCCTTCTCAACTCCCCTCCCCTTCATAGGCGCGAGGCACGACGTGTGGTGGTATGGAAAGGCAATGAGGTATCTTCGTTATCACTTTACCAACATACCCGTACCGCAATCACGGCACCCCCTGAGCATAACGGGCAGACGCTCCCGCTGAAACCGCAGCAATACCCCTTCGGGCCCCGTCTCGAGGACTCCTAACAGGGGCTGGTGCGTTTTGGGCGGGCCACCACCTGGCCAGCGAACCAGCACGAGCCACGTCGATTTGCCCAGTCCCGGAGTCACGGGCCGGTGGGGCACGGACAAATGAGCTCACCAGAAACCAGACGACGCGCAACCCCCGTATACGGGCGTGAGGTGACCCCGGTGGGTCGACTCGGTTGGATGTCATGGGTGCTGTCGAATGTCGGCCCCTGTGAACTCTTTGGCAGCTCGCCACGTCCTGGGCAGTCCAATCGACAAATTTCAGCCTCGGGTCCCTTACCTTATGACCATAGTCACTGACGCCGACCGTCAGTACATGCAGCCGGGCCCCGGTGCGTTCGCTGCTCCGGTTGCGGTCTGCACGTCACATAGGTATGGAAACGTGATCGGGATACGCCGACGGCGATAACAAGAGCAAAGGCACTGATATCAGAGCAAACCTTTCCAAGTTGCTTACTCTCCCTTTGTCTCGTGTGTCTACAAGAGCAGTCCTTTGATAATGGTCATCAAGAGCACTAATCCGGCTCCCATGAGACAGAACTCTAAGCGAGTCAATGCTTGTGCTCTCTCACTCATTTCATCTCTCCATAAAAATAATCATCGGAGTTATCCAGGGGCTCAGTATCGAATTAATTATTTGTTGTCTTCCAACCGTTTAATCCGTTTCCTTAGTTGATCCAGTCGAACACATAGGTAGTCAAAATAGTCGTTTACATGAGCTACGGTTTCTTGAAGCGTAGCGTCTCCGCTTAGTGGCGGCAGATTTATCGTTACACCATCTTCATTCTGTATCTCGTCGGGTGTCTCTGGATCACGCGTATAGCCGCTCGGTAAGACAAAGTTCAACATGATACAGACCCCTCTCTAATCGTGGAATGGAAAATGCTCCAGTAGATGATCATCCCTCCATTTACGGAGAAGCCTTAGCTCTTGTTCTCTACCAGTTATCATCTGAATCTTATGGATGATATCGATGGCAGCCCATAGCATGAACTCGATTAGAGCTATGGTAGCTACCAACTCTAAGAGTGTCATGGAGTGCCCCTTCATGTGTTCAGTCCATTCTATATGTCAAGATTAACAATGCCAATAGGCAACCCTACGCGGCAACGTATGCCAGGAAGGCAGCCGCTCGCTCTAGGTCTTTTCTGGGTTTCAGGCATGTCGTTGATAAGAGGCGATCTAGCTCTTTGGGAAAGCGTCTCTGCCAAGCTTGGGCATCATTGCGGCTTTGTGGCCTAATCCGACATCGGTTATCACTGCATCGGTTACTGGCGCGATGGCTGCAACCACGGCTACGATTCTTGCTGGGCTGGGCATGACTGCTTCTCCTCAGCTCTTCCATTAACTCCACTGCTACGGCCGCCACAGTAGGTAATGAAAAACCGCTTTTACCGCGGCCACAGAAGGGTCGTTTGAGCATCCGCTTGCGCAGCTGCAATCTGGATCCTGGGAAGCGCGATCACGGTCAGCTTTCGTCATGAGGCAGAAGATCACGAAATGCTCTGGATCGGCACGCGCGCCATCCGCCAGGTGCGCGGTGAAGCCGCCAGCGGAGAAGCCGGCGGGGCCCCAACCCTGGGTCGTGTCCACGTGGGAGCCTATGACCCTGACCTCAAGTGCGCGTTTCGGGTCCTCCGCCGGCTCCCACCACAGGACGGCACCGGGCACGATCATCTCGTCGATGCCGTCGATGAGGCAAAGACGGCCTCCGCCAAGCGTTATCGAGAGGTCAAGATGGCGAGATGGCGAGATGGCGGAATCGCACCTCACTGTCGAGCAACGGCGCATGCTGACAATGCTCAAATCGAACCGCGATGGCATCACGCTACGCAGATGGTGTCGACGCAAACTTGGCTGCGAAGCTGGTCAATCGTGGGCTGGCGACCCTCATAGTCGAAGAGATTAGGGCTGGCGAAAAGCTGATCGCAGTCGCCAAGGTGCGGATTACGATAGGTTTGCGCACCTCCGCGAATACAGAATCCGTAGGTTTCTCTGTGCCGTCAGATACGCCTTCGTCCAGCATTTCAAGTAAGCCGCAAACATCGCCGCGGTGATATTCGTACCATCGTCGAACCTCCCGCATAAGGGTCAATATAGGCGAGGGATGCCGGCCCCTCATCATGGTCGTAAAGCGGACGACCCCGATCGTCCTACCGCACGAGCTATGTTAGTTCTTCGCGTTTTCGAGCAAATGCGCCTACGAGACCGACGAAGGACGCGAATGATCTGTTGG
Organism: Xanthobacteraceae bacterium; assembly: GCA_030043175.1. The sequence goes on from JASHYD010000702.1 coordinate 5,936, forward strand.
CGTTCAATTCATCGTCCAGACG
>JASHYD010000703.1 GCA_030043175.1 Xanthobacteraceae bacterium
ATTTTTCGCAGGAGAGACCGATGGGTTCGACGGAAACACCGATGGGTTCGAAACGGACTAGCCGCAGGGAGCTCCTGAAGGGTGGCGCCACCTTGGCCGGTGGGTTGACACTGGGAGTGCCGGTCCACGCACAAACGCACGACCATGCATCGGGCCCGGCCTCGGGCAGCGAAAACGCTTATCCGATGATCCCGGGCAACAAGGAAATGATCGCCTACGGCGAGCGCTCTCATTTCGTGACCTCGGTACGCGTACCGCACCCGATGGGCCTTTCACCCGACGCGTTCGGGAAGGTGTTCCACGTGGCCTCGCCGTTGCAGGATTCTGTTGGCAACGTCACGCCATCGTCGCTCCACTATATAGCGACGACCCGCCAGTCCTTCATTCCGGACATCGATCCCAAGGAGCATACTTTGATGATCCACGGCCTGGTGGATCGGCCGCTGACCTTCACTATGGATGACTTGAAGCGCTTCCCGTCAGTCAGCCGGTTGCACTTCCTCGAGTGCGCGGGAAACCGGCACACTCCGCGCCATAAGACCGTGCAGGAATCGCACGGGATGACAAGTTGCTCCGAATGGACCGGCGTGCTGCTTTCTACGCTGCTCAAGGAGTGCGGCCTAAAGAGCAGCGCCACATGGTTCGTCGCTGAAGGCGCCGAGGAAGTGAAGGGCGCCTCGAGCATGCCCATCGCCAAGGCGATGGACGACTGCCTCATCGCCTACGGCCAGAACGGCGAGCCCCTGCGGCCGCAGCAAGGGTTTCCATTGCGGATAGTCGTCCCCGGCTTCGAAGGCATTTTTAATACGAAGTTTCTGCGGCGCATCAAGGTCGTCGACCGGTATTTCATGAATTACAACGACTACGGGCATCTCAAGGAGCATGAGGTCGATGCTGCGCTCGGCTTCCAGATCGGACCGAAGTCGGTCATCACCTACCCGTCCGGCACACAGCAGTTGGCCGGCAAGGGATCCTACGAGATCTCCGGGCTGGCTTGGTCCGGCGGCGGCGCCATCAAGACCGTGGAGGTCTCCACCGATGGCGGGAAGACGTGGAACCCCGCCGAGCTCAAGATGACCCCACAACGCATGGCGCACGTCCGGTTCGCTTATCAGTGGAATTGGGATGGAAACGAAACCGAGCTTCTTTCGCGCTGCACCGACGAGATCGGGCAGCAGCAACCGACGCTGGAGCAGATCGCCAAGTTCTTTAACAAGCCTGTTGGGAACGTGCCTGGGCTAAACAACAGCGTCATGCCGTGGAAGATCGCCAAGGACGGGAAGGTGACCAATGGGCTCGCTTAAGCTTACCGCGATTTTGTTGCTCCTGGGCAGCCTCGTCCTGGTCAGCTCCGCGTTGGCGCAGTCGGCGCCCACCTATGGCTTGGGGCGCACTCCGTCCGCAGAAGAAATCCGCGCCAGGGATATCAACATCGGTTCCACGGGGGAGGAGCTCCCTCCCGGCCGTGGCACCCCCAAGGAAGGCGCAAAGGTCTTTACGCTCCAGGGCTGTGTCGTCTGCCACGGCGAGGAGGGCGTAGGTGGCCTCGGGCCCGCCTTGAAATCAAAGACAAGCCAGGATCTTCCCATCTGGAAACGGGAGCGCATCCTGCCGCTGCGCGCGCCGTTTGCGACGACCGTGTGGGATTACATCCACCGCGGCATGCCTCTCGGGAGAGAGGGGACTCTCACCCCCGATGAGGTCTACGCGTTGACGGCTTACCTGCTCTACGTGAACAAGGTGATCCCGGAGGACACAGTACTCGACGAAAAGAGTCTGCCAAAAGTCAAGATGCCGATTGGCGATGGTTACGCCCGGCTGCCCGACTGGAAGCCCGGGACGCGAAGGCTTGAGGGTTATCCCTACTGACTAAAGCAGCTTCCGTTTCCATGGAAACGGAAGCTGCTCTATTTTTCTTATGCGGTCGCATTCTCGGACGGAAAACCGGATTCCACTGTTCCTGAAAATGCTCGAAAGCATGGTCCCGAATAGTGTGCAGCGGTTTTCGGAAAAGATCATGCTCAAACAAGAGGCTAGGGCGTACTCATAAAATCGACCCCGGCAGCAGGCGCACGTGATGTCTGCTTGTCCCTGAACAGCGGCGAAAAAGCGGACATTCAACTACTTCGGCTTCTGGCCCAGGCTGTGTGACACAGCCTGGGCCAGAAGCGGACGTCGATGCTTATTCGATTAGCCGGGCGGCAGGCAGCGGTGGCAACGACGTTAAGCCTGAAAGCGACGCTCGCCATTCAGCCACGTCTCGCGGACGGCAATGGCGCGGATGGTCGAGGGATCGACCCTCGTGGGGTCTTTATCAAGGATGACAAGGTCGGCCGCTTTGCCTGCCATGATTACACCGGTGAAGTTCTGGAGGCACTGCCAAGCCGCATCGGCCGTCACCATCCGTAACGCGGCCTCGACGGGTGCTTTCTCCGCAGGGTTCAGCACGTCACCGCCATGGTGCATGGTCCGCGTGACCGCGTTCTCGACCATCCTCAGCGGGCCAATCGCGATGACATTCCAGTCGGAGTGTAGCGTTGGCCGCAGACCGCCCTTCAGCGCGGAAGCGGAGCTATGTACGCGTATGGCTCGCGCCAGCCCTCCTCAAGGCGGGCGTGAAATTGTTTCATTGCCCGTCGGGCCTCGACAGTCGCGCCAAACCTGAAGCAACATGCGTTCATCGCCTCAAGCGGAGCCTCGCGGTCATGGTTGTCAGTCTCACGGTGAACGGCACGGTGCACAGCGTGACGGCCGATTCTGACACGCCACTGCTCTACGTGCTGCGCAACGATCTTGGGCTCAACGCCACCAAATTCGGCTGCGGGCTTGGTCAGTGCGGCGCCTGCACGGTCCTCATCGACGGCGCTGCGTCACGCTCCTGCGTCATGCCGATCGGTGCGCTTACGCGGTCCGAGATCATCACGCTCGAAGGTCTCGGGACGCTTGAGCAACCCCACCCGCTGCAGTCTGCTTTCATGGCGGAGCAGGCGGTCCAGTGCGGCTATTGCGTCGCCGGCATGATCATGATGGGCAAAGCGATTCTCGACCGCAACCCGCGCCCGAGCGAGGCCGACGTGCGACTCGGACTCATCGGCAATCTCTGCCGTTGCGGGACCCATAACCGGATCGTCCGCGCGATTCTCAAAGCGGCGCAGGCGATGGGGCGAAGTTAACGAGGATGAACCGGGGCGGTCTTGCGTCCCGCGCCCGAGTGCGGCAAGCTTACCGTTGGCGCTTTGCTAGCGTCGCGGACCTCAGACACTTGCGCGGGACGGTATCATGACGAACAATTGCGTTTCGACGGTTTTCGGCTTGCTCGGCGTTCTCGCCGCGCTGACCTTTCCGGTCACTCCGGGAAATGCCGCTGAAGCCCAGACCGTCCTCGGCGGCAAGTTGGTGGTTTGTGGGGTATGCCACGGTGTGGACGGCTCGCCAAAACTGGAGGGTGTTCCAATCATCTGGGGTCTGCAGGAAAATTATATCCTGAAGCAACTGCATGAATTCCAACGCGGAGATCGCGCCAGCGACACCATGAAGAAGATCGCGGTAAACCTCACCGAGGAAGAGGTGGGACCCGCAGCGGCTTACTTCGCGACAAAGCAGTGGCCTGGACCCGCGAACGCCTCCTCCTCGCCGCCTCCCACAATGGCGATATGCGAGGCTTGTCATCAACAAAAACTGGTTGGTGGCGTAGCCGCGCCGCGGCTCGCAGGCCAAAAGTACGATTACTTGGTCGAGTCGATGCGCCGCTTTGCGGAAGGCCAGCGAAAAAACAGTCCCGAAATGAGCGGCATCATGCAGGCAATTTCGGCGTCCGACCGTGAGGCGATGGCGCGTTACATCTCAGGCCTCTGATGCGGGCGCGGCGTAACCTCACCTGCGTTGCCAAGCGACGTTACACCGCCATGCCCCAGCTTGGCCCGTGCAAGCGGGCCTGAGGTGTTTGTTCTCAGGGACTGACCGTTGCGACGAGAACGGCGGCAATCGCGCTGCACCGAATGCTCGCTTTCCGTTCGCTCAGCGGAGCTTGTCAGTTTTTTCACGAAAACTTCCGCACCTTGCCTTGGGCCTGATAGGTCCCATAGATGTTGCCGGTGTCGACAGCCCCGAGGCCTTCCGTACGTGACCACGGTACGCATTTCGCGCCCGATGGGCGGCAGGCCGTCACCCGACGCTTTCGGGAAGGTGTTCCACGTAGCCTCGCCGATACAGGACACTGTTGGCGTGATCACGCCGTCGTCGCTCCACTATATAGCAACGACCCGCGGCTCCTCATGCCGGACATCGATCCCAAGAAGCACACTTTGATGATTCACGGCCTGGTGGATCAGCCCCTGACCTTCACCATGGACGACTTGATGCGCTTCCCGTCAGTCACCCGGTTGCTTTCATCGGGTGTGCGGGAAACCGGCACAATGGGCGACAAAAGACCGTGCAGGAATCGCACGGGATGACCAGTTGCGCCGAATGGACCGGCGTGCTGCTTCCCACGCTGCTCAAGGAGACCGGTGTAAAAGGCTCGGCGTCCTGGTTCGTGGCGGAAGGAGCGGAAGAAGTAAAGGGCGCATCGAGCATGCCGATCGCCAAGGCCATGGACGATTGCCTTCTGTGCTACGGCATGAACGGCGAGCCAGTGCGGCAGCAAGGTTTCCCGCTGCGTTTGCTCGCGTATTGACGGCTGCGGCGGCTTCGTCGCGGCGATAAATCGACGGCTAGGTCGTTGCGCCAGCGGGTGCCACAAAAGCGCGCGAACGATGAGCGGAACGCCGAACAGTAGAGGTAGCAGCCAATACATGAAATGAGGCAGCTCCTTCCAAAGCGGCAATTGCTTGCCGTTGTCAACGTAAAAGGCAACCAACATCAAGACGTAAGAAACGCCCATTCCAGCGACGTGCAGCACTGCCCAGGGTGGCCAACGCTGGCGAAGCGCGCTCCGTGCCGAGGCCACCGAAAGCGCCGCGAATTGCAGCTTGTCTAGAACCGTGACCTACCCCTCCCAAAAGTTAGCCCCGGCTGCGGGCCGGGGCTGGGCTCGCGACTTCGCGGCATCTCTCACCACGGGCAGAGGATGCAGAACCCTGCATAGGCCTTGCCGCCCGAGGCGAGGATGAACGCCGTCATTGACCGGCCCGGACGGCTTGCCGGCTGGCGCCGTCGCTGAGGCGCTTGGTCTCGCGCCGAATACGCTCACATTCCACTTTGATCGCTTACGCCATGCCGGACTTGTCACCGTCCAGCGCGAGGGGCGGTCCATGATCTACGCCGCGCGCTTCGAGACCATGAACGCGCTACTCGATTTTCTGACCGACCGCTTTTAAGTTACAATCGATGTTGCCTGGGCCTGTGGACGCGCAGTTTGCAGATCGCTATTCCGAATGCGTCACGTGTGCATCGACGGTCAGCCCGACTCGTACGGGAAAACGTAGCCAGTGACCAACGTCCTGCTAGTTATCATTGCAGCCTGCCTGTTGTTCGGCAGCGCCGCGGTGCTGGGTTTCTTGGAAATAGCATTTTGGCTGATCCTTGTTCTTGCTGCGGTCCTAATCGCTGGTCTCGTGGTGTGGGGCCTCATGGCGTTGGCCCGCCCCGAAAATGAAATTTACGATACCGAAGCGCAGCTTCGTGCTCGTGCACGCACAGACGGGTGGGAAGCCTGGATCGCAGAAAGCCGAAGGCAGCGGGAACAAAAGCGACGAGAACAGGAGCGACAAGAACAGGAACGACAAGAACAGGAACGACGGAAACAAGAGCGGTGGGAACAGGAGCGACGGGAATGGGACCATCTGCTTGAGGAGGCTTGGCAGCAGGACGTAACAGACGACGATTCTGAACACAGCCTGGCTAGACGCGCCAGCGACCTCTTATGCACACTACGCGCCGTGAACCGCGAGCTTGGCAAAAGCGCCGGCAGGCCATTGCGGCCGGAAATGACCGCGGGAGTCCGTCGTCTGCTGCGCGAAAACCCCGATCACCGTGAGTACATCCTCAACGAACTACGGCGGAATTACTGGTGCGTTGATGGGCTGTGAGTGCCGTTCGGTGCTCGATGCGCGGGTACGGGGGGCGGAATTGAAAAATTTTCCGGCATCTGGAGCGGCAGCGAAAAATCAAACCCGAAATGAAACCGGCTTTAAATTTTTTAATTTTTTTGGCAGCTGACCAAAAATTCTCGCCTGTGCGCGAGGCCAACCAAATACCCAAGTTTCCGCCCGCCGTGATGAGGGCCAGCGGCATCACATTGAGCGGATCGCTCAAATTCCAGCTCGCAGTCCATGCTCAGCCCGCAGGAGCCCCTCTGGTGAGTACGACGCTGTAGCACTGGTGCGTTCGGCCGGCGCGCGACGGAGGGGCTCGGCGTTGATCGGGGCCGACTCCCATCCTGCGCGCCAACTCTCAGCGTGGCCACCGTGATCGCATGCCACCTGGCGCCTGAGTATGCCCGTCTCGATGACAGGTTCTGTAGGTCAGCCTATCCTGTTGTTGGCTCCCGTTCGGCACTGGTTTTGCAGTAAATTTGCAGTAAGGCTGCTTTCGGCCCGGCAAACCTTATTCCAAACCATTGAAATTACTGGCGCTCCCTACGGGAATCGAACCCGTGTTTCAGCCTTGAGAGGGCCGCGTCCTAGACCGCTAGACGAAGGGAGCAGCTACTTTCCGAATAGCCCGTATCATTGCGGCATGCAAGCCGCTCCGCACAAATCAGCGCACCCGCAGCTCCTCAATGCCGCTTGTACCTTTCGGGCTCGGCCGCAACGCAGTCGGACTTCACGGCTCGGCCACAAACCGCAGGCGGGCCTCAGGGCTCAGGGTTCTGGCATCGAAGGTGCGAACCTCCAGCGAGCCGCCTACATCTATCGTAACGACGATGCGGTCACCCGCGATCGAAGCCGAAAGCAAGCGCGCCCCCTTGGGCAGGTGGGCCGTGGCCTCTATCGGACCCGGCCTTCCTTCGGTATGGAAAACGCGATAGCCGATGACCGCGACGACAACCCCGATGACCAGCATGCTGGCGATGCTGGAGATCAGCATCAGCCGGCGTAAGCGCGCCACGATCTGCGCCTGTGCCGGACTTAGCGGTTCATCCTCGTCGATGTCAGGATTGCTCATGAGCGAAGTCGAGACCCAAGTGGGCGCACCGTCGGATGCGCAAATTGTTTACGCCGCAACGGTCGGCGCGGCTGAGGCCGGCCAGCGGCTTGATCGCGCGCTGACCACATTTGTGAGCGAGCTGTCGCGCACCCGCCTAAAGACGCTCATTCTTGCTGGACACGTCGCGATCGGCGGCCGCACGATCTGCGATCCGGGCCACTGCGTCAATGTGGGCGATGAAATCGCGGTGGTGGTGCCGCAGCCGGCGCCCCCCGCGCCGCGCCCAGAGAATATCCCGCTCGCTGTTGTCTATGAGGACGACGACATCGTCGTCATCGACAAGCCACCGGGCCTTGTGGTCCATCCGGCGGCCGGCAACTGGACCGGTACCCTGGTGAACGCCCTGGTCGCCCATTGCGGTGACACTCTTTCCGGCATCGGCGGCGTGCGCCGACCTGGCATAGTCCATCGTCTCGATAAGGATACGACGGGGCTGATGGTGGTGGCCAAGAATGACCGCGCCCATCAGGCCCTGGCAGCTCAGTTCGCCGACCATGGTCGTAGCGGATCGCTGCAGCGCGGCTATTTTGCCTTTGTGTGGGGGACGCCGGACCGGCCCAAAGGCGTGATTGACAAGCCGATCGATCGCCACCCACAGGCGCGCGAGCGGATGGCGGTGCGCGCCGGCGGGCGCGAGGCTCTAACGTTATGGGAAGTATTGGAAAATTATCCTGCCGCCCGCGACGCTGCCATCCCCGTGCGCGGGGGGAGGAACAGGGCGATGCCGCGAAGGAGGTCCGGCCTATCTTCGACCGGCGCCAAGCCTGGGGGTTCCGGCCCCATGGTTGCGAGCTTGCTCGACTGCCGGCTCAAGACCGGACGCACCCATCAAATCCGTGTCCACCTCGCCGCAATAGGCCATCCGCTGCTGGGTGACGCTACCTATGGTCCCGGGTTTAGAACCAAGATGGTTCTCTTGCCCGAGACTGCCAGGGACGCACTTTTAGCCCTTTCAAGACAGGCGCTCCATGCCTATTTGTTGGTCATCGAGCACCCGAGGAGCGGGAGAGAGATGGTGTTCCGATCCAATCTGCCACCGGACCTTGAGATGCTTCGCCTGGCGTTGGGGAATGGTAAATCGCCGCAGACCTGACCTGTACGCAAACAAAGGTGCGGGCGACGGTAAAAATAATCCATAACTTCCAATAGGTTGTTCAGCCCGCCGGGCATTGCCCTCACAGCCGCTCGCGTCCGCGTCACAGTGAAGTGACGCCACCTGCGCTGTTTTCGCCGCGTTATCTGTGTATGGTGCATCCTGCAATCGTTCGCGGTTGCAGCATTCTCTTTTCGACCCTCCCTGAATGTGGGAGGGGAGGGAGGGGCCGACAAATCCTGGGCTCCGACTGGCTCGATCGAGCGGTCATGGGCCTTCGCCCGCCGATTTCGGGGGCACAAAACATGAGGAGGGCGCTGTCATGGCCCAAGCCGCTAGTTTACCGATCATCACTGCCGAATCAGGTCTTGCCCGGTATCTCGATGAGATTCGCCGGTTCCCGATGCTTGAGCCTCAGGAAGAATTTATCCTGGCCAAGCGCTGGCGCGAGCATGGCGACCGCACCGCAGCCCACAGGCTCGTTACCAGCCATCTCCGCCTGGTTGCCAAAATCGCTATGGGTTATCGGGGCTACGGCCTTCCGATCGCCGAGGTGATTTCGGAGGGCAATGTCGGCCTGATGCAGGCGGTCAAGCGCTTCGAACCGGAAAAAGGCTTCCGCCTCGCCACCTATGCGATGTGGTGGATCAAGGCCGCCATCCAGGAATACATTTTGCGGTCGTGGTCGCTCGTCAAGATGGGCACCACCGCAAACCAGAAGAAGCTGTTCTTCAACCTGCGCAAGGCCAAAAGCCGGATCTCCGCGCTGGACGAGGGCGATATGCGCCCCGATCAGGTCAAGCTGATAGCGCGGCGGCTAGGGGTGACGGAACAGGACGTCATCGACATGAACCGGAGGCTCAGTGGTGACGCTTCGCTAAACGCTCCGATCCGCGAAGACGGCGACTCGGGCGAGTGGCAGGATTGGCTGATGGATGAGCGTGACAGCCAGGAAGCCACGCTCGTTGCTTCAGAGGAACTCGACAATCGCCGCGCGGCTCTTTCCGATGCGCTTGAGGTGCTCAACGACCGTGAACGGCGGATCTTCGAGGCGCGCCGGCTTGCGGATGAGCCAGTGACCCTTGAAGACCTTGCGGTTGAATTCGGGGTGTCGCGCGAGCGTGTGCGCCAGATCGAGGTGAGAGCTTTCGAGAAAGTCCAAAAGGCCGTGAAGAACCGCGTCGCCGCCATGGAAGCGCCGCCGGCCCGCGCTGCCGCGGCGCCGCCGATGGCCGCGCATTAATTAGATTGAAATCACACGACCGCGTCGCCGCCCTGTCCCGGGCGACGACGTGTTCTTATGCGCAAAGCGAAGCACGCCTTACTGCCCCCAGGTCGCAAACGCCTCGGTGAAGGCGCGCTCTCCGGGGATTCCCTTTTCGACAGCGATAATGGCTCGCTTACCGTCGGCGTAAACCACCGGGATGTCGAACCAAGACCGCTCCTTGAGGAGCTGGACGTTGCGCTGCATGTCGGCGTCGACCGATGAGAGCCCGATCAGGAAGAAATTGGTCGTAACCTTGACAGCCACGCCATTGAGCGGAACCCCGCGGGTCGTCTCGCCTTGTTTCATCAATATGCCCGGGATATTCTGAATACCGCCATGGAGAAAGTCCGGCGGTAACGTAAATACAATCTCGACTGTATGGCTCGCGGGGAGCTGTTTGTCGTCATTGCGACGCAGCGACATCCGCACCTGGACTTTCTGTTCCGGAATTTCGATTTCGGCCCGCACGACGACGTCTGGTTGCTGCCCGGGGCCGGGAGCCACTCGCTCGGTACGCCACACCGCGGAGCCAATGAACTGGGTTCCGTTAGGATTGGCCTGGTCCTCCTCGTAGAGCACAACCTTTTGCGCCAACAGGGCGCCTTCGCTTGGATTGGGTGTCGACGGGGCGCGCTCGGCAATCTTGCCGCTCGTGCTACCTTCCGTGGGGGCGGCCTGCTCCGTGGATTGAGTGGGATTGGACGCGCCGCGAATCAAGGAAAGGACGTCGTCGCTCCACCAGTAGCCGGCGCCCGCGATCGTCAGCACCAGGAGCGCCAGGACGACCACGGCGACCATTCTGTTCGTACTGCGCGAGGTTTGTTGGCCGAGCGGATGCTCCGGCAGGCGTTCCTGAGCTTGCTCCGCTCTGATCACGCGAGGAAAAGATTGGACGCGAGCGTGCGGGTCATCATGCCGCTTGATCGAGGTCGGCGGGCGCAGGATCTCGCGCGAGGATCGACGTGGCAGCGGTTGCTCCTGCTCCAGCCTCGGCTCGCTGCGCGCCTCCGAACGGCTGCTGGAACGGGGTTCGAATCGCTCCTCGCTCTTCGGCGTCTGGTAGGAGCGGACAACGGCCTCTCTGCCTTCCCCAACATGCGGATAGGAAGGGGGGGCGCTCTCCAGCGCCTCGGCCTCGCTGGTTCCGTCGCGAAAGCCCTTGAGCCCTTGTTCGGACAGCGACGGTGCGCCGCGGGTCCACTGCGTCCCTTCGGCGCGCGATGCCTCTCCGCTCGAGCCTGCGCGTGGCACGCGAGCCCGCGGTTCTTCCATCTGGCGCGCCTCTGGCCTCGCAGCGGCCGCGGACAGCGGGACGGCTTGGCGTGTTTCCTCAGCATCGGACCGGTCGCCGTCATCGTCCGTGGATGCCCCAATCGTTGGACGGGACGCCCGCAGATCGTATCGCGGCAAGGGATTCGGCAGCTCTTCCTGCGGATCGGTAGGGGCTTCGGTACGCGGGTCCTGCTCATGGCGGGATTGCGATCGCGTCGCAAGCGGCTCGCCACGCGAACGACGCGCCGCCTCCGCCTCGACCTTGCGGATAGCCTCCTCGAGCGCCAGCCGCTCGCGGGTTATATCCGGCTCGCTCAACGCCGGCTCAACGCCACGTAGCTGCGCAAGCAGGGCGGTGCGCGCCCGATCGTATAAAGCCCGGCGCGCCTCGCCGGTGCTCTTGTCGAGCCCGGAAACGGCCTTGGCGATCAAGGGATAGTAATCGGCCATCGGTTCTCCACGCCGCCCCCCGTCCGCAGCGACATCTTATTACATCTCGAATGGGTTGCGCATGAGAATTGTGTCCTCCCGTTCCGGACTTGTCGACAAGAGCGCCAGAGGGCAGCCCACCAGTTCCTCGATCCGCCGCACATATTTTATTGCAGGTGCAGGCAATTCCGCAAAAGATCTAGCTCCCGCCGTCTGCTCCTGCCAGCCGGCGATCGTTTCATAGATCGGCTCGACACGGGCCTGAGCGTGCTCGCTGGCAGGTAGATAATCAACTGTACGACCATCAAAATGATAACCGACACAAACCTTTATTTCCGAAAACCCATCCAGGATATCAAGCTTAGTCAACGCCAACCCGTCAATCCCGCTGGTCCGGACAGTTTGCCGCACCAGCACCGCATCGAACCAGCCGCATCGGCGCGGGCGTCCGGTGACGACGCCAAATTCGCGGCCGCGCTCACCCATCACCCGCCCGATCTCGTTGCTTTGTTCAGTTGGGAACGGTCCTGCGCCGACACGCGTCGTATAGGCTTTGCAGATCCCAAGCACGTAACCGACCGCGGAGGGACCCAGGCCCGATCCGGTTGCCGCCTGGGACGCGACCGTATTTGATGACGTCACATAGGGATAAGTGCCGTGATCGACATCCAACAATGCCCCCTGCGCGCCCTCAAACAGGATGCGCTTTCCGTCGCGCCGTTTGCGGTCAAGCAGCGACCACACCGAATCCATGTAGGGCAAGACGCGCGGCGCAACGGCGGCAAGCACTTCGTAAATCGCCTTGGGCTCAAGCTCGGGGAGATTCATCCCCCGGCGTAAGGTGTTGTGATGGGCGAGCAGCCGATCAATCTTGCCGCCGAGGGCCGACAGATCGGCGAGGTCCATGAGGCGAATCGCTCGCCGCCCGACCTTATCCTCGTATGCCGGCCCGATGCCGCGCCGTGTCGTGCCGATTTGTGTGCCGGAATTGGAGGACTCGCGAAGCGCGTCCAGTTCCTGGTGCAGGGGCAAGATCAACGTCACGTTTTCGGCAATACGTAACGAGTCGGGGGTCACTTCCACGCCCTGACCCTTGAGTCTCGTTATTTCCTCGATCAGCGCCGCAGGATCGAGCACCACTCCATTTGCAATGACGGACAGTTTGCCCGGACGCACGACGCCGGATGGCAGGAGCGAGAGCTTATAGACGACACCATCGATGACGAGCGTATGACCAGCATTATGGCCGCCCTGGAAACGTACGACGATGTCGGCCTGCTCGCAGAGCCAATCGACAATCTTGCCCTTGCCTTCGTCCCCCCATTGGGAGCCGACGACCACCACATTCGCCATGGCGCACCGTTTAGATTCACGAAGGTTTAAAGCAACGCGGCCGTCACTGATCCACGGCGCCGGGCCCTCACCCCCTCGCCGCCCGAGGCGGGCGGCCGGGGGGCGAGGAAAACACCGCCGTATTACGCGAAAACGCTTATGCCACAGGCAGCTAGCCGCTAATACTCCCGCCTGCCTGTTGGGATATCGGATGATGCTTCTCCAGGCAAGCGGCAAGCCTGAGCTTGCGTCGTGCGGCGGGTGCAACCGGGAAGGCTTCACCTTGCCTCAAAACCGCAGCCGCTTCGCCTGCCGCACCAGCGGCAGCGCCTGCAACTTGGCAAGCACGTCCGGCGGGACCTCGCCGTCGACTTCGATCAGCGCGACCGCATTGCCGCCCGGCGCCTCGCGGCCGAGATGGAACGTCGCGATATTGATGCCGGCCTCGCCGAGCAGCGATGAGAAGCGACCGATGAAGCCCGGCTTGTCGAGATTGGTGATGTAGAGCATGGAGGCGCCGAACTCGGCGTCCATGCGAATCCCCTTGACGTTGACGATGCGCGGCCGTCCGTCTGCGAACACCGTGCCGGCGACGCCGCGCGTCATCCGCTCTGTCGTCACCGTGACGGTAACGAGGCTCTCATAGTCGCATTCGCCCTCCCGCTTCGTCTCCTCAACGGCGATGCCGCGCTCCTTTGCGATCGCCGGCGCTGACACGAAGTTGACGCCCTCCAGCATGGGACGCAGCAGGCCTGCGATCGCGGCGCAGGTGATCGCCCGCGTGTTCATCTCGGCGACCTCGCCGTCACAGGCAACCTGCACCTTGGAGATGCCGGTCTCGGTGAGCTGTCCGGCAAACGAACCGAGCTTTTCGGCCAGCGTGATGAAGGGTCGCAGCCGCGGTGCTTCCTCGGCCGTGATGGAAGGGAAGTTCACCGCGTTCGCGATGGCGCCGCGCAGCAGATAGTCGGACATTTGTTCTGCGATCTGCAGGGCAACGTTCTCCTGCGCTTCCGTGGTGGCGGCGCCGAGGTGGGGCGTGCACACCACGTTGGGATGGCCGAACAGCGCATTGGCGGTGGCCGGCTCCTCACTGAATACGTCGAAGGCCGCTCCCGCCACGTGGCCCGAATCGAGCGCCGCCCGAAGGGCCTTTTCATCGACAAGTCCGCCGCGGGCGCAATTCATGACGCGCACGCCTTTGCGGGTCGCCGCGAGCGCCTCGGCGCTGAGGATGTTGCGGGTCTTGTCGGTCAGGGGCGTGTGCAGCGTGATGAAATCGGCCCGCCGGATGAGATCGGCCAGTTCGACTTTTTCGACGCCGAGCGCGATCGCTCGCTCGGGAGACAGGAATGGGTCGTAGGCGATCACCTTCATCTTCAGCCCGATCGCACGCTCCGCCACGATCGAGCCGACATTGCCGCAGCCGATGATGCCGAGCGTCTTGCCGGTGATCTCGACGCCCATGAACTTGTTCTTCTCCCATTTGCCGGCCTGCGTCGAGGCGTCCGCCTGGGGTATCTGCCGGGCGAGCGACAACATCAACGTAATGGCGTGTTCGGCGGTGGTAATCGAGTTGCCGAACGGCGTATTCATGACAATGATGCCCTTGGCGGTCGCGGCCGGTATGTCGATATTGTCGACCCCGATGCCTGCGCGGCCGATCACCTTGAGCTGGTCGGCGCTTTCGAGAATTTTCGCCGTCACCTTGGTGGCGGAACGCACCGCGAGACCATCGAATTTGCCGACGATGGCGGCGAGCTTGTCCTTGCCCAGGCCGGGCTGGAAATCGACGTCAATGCCGCGATCCTTGAAGATCTGAACGGCCGCCGGCGAAAGTGCGTCTGAGATGAGAACGCGAGGAGCCATGTGAGTTGCCTTGTCGAATTGCTGGAGTGCGGGCCCTCCCCCTTTTTTTGCTTAAGCAGGCGCGAGCGGAGCCGTGCTGCGAGCCCCCAAGTCACGCCGCCTTGGGCAGTGCATCCCTGGTTTTGGCGAACGCCCAGTCGAGCCACTGCGTCAATATCTCGACATCTGACGTCTCGACGCTCGCGCCGCACCAGATCCGCAATCCGGGTGGCGCATCGCGATAATGCGCGATGTCGTAACCCGCGCCTTCCTTTTCGACCGCGCCTGCGAGGGCCTTGGCAAATGCCGACTGCGCGTCCGCCGAGAGCGCCGCCACCACCGGATCGACGACCTTCAGGCAAACTGAAGTGTTGGAGCGGATTGCGGGATCGCGGGCGAGAAAATCCACCCACGGCGTGCGCGCCACCCACGCGGCGACCGCCTCGGCATTGGCGTCCGCGCGAGCGATCAGAGCCTTCAACCCGCCGACCGATTTCGCCCATCGCAGAGCATCAAGATAATCCTCGACGCACAGCATTGAAGGCGTGTTAATCGTCTCACCCTCAAAGATGCCTTCATTGATTTTGCCGGACTTGGTGAGGCGGAAGATTTTCGGTAGCGGCCATGGAGGCTTGTAGCTCTCAAGCCGCGCCACGGCCCGCGGCGAAAGGATTAGCATGCCGTGCGCCGCCTCGCCGCCGAGTACTTTTTGCCAGGAGAAAGTTGCGACATCGAGCTTCGGCCAATCGAGCGGCTGCGCGAACGCCGCAGATGTCGCATCGCAG
>JASHYD010000704.1 GCA_030043175.1 Xanthobacteraceae bacterium
AATAGCCGGTATCGGCACTCGACAGGAGTTTGATCTTGACCATGGTCGACTTGGCCATCGCGGCAATTCTCCATTTGCATTGCGGCCCGAGCGTACGCGCGGGAATTTCAGCCTAAAGTTAGGCGGACCCTAGCGGTCGAGGCCTAAAAGTCAAGAAACAAGCAGTCAGGTCAACAATTCGCGCAGCCGCCTGCCTCGCCGCATGCGATAGAAAGGCACCGGAAGATCGTGCGTGAAGCCCTCGGCGGTCCTGATCTCGAGCTCTTCCAGCACCGCCATGGTAATGCCGGGCATGTCGAGCCGCAGGCTCTCCTCGATCGGTAGCCAGACGAGTTCAACGAGTTCGGTGTCCGGACCGACGAACCCCTCGATGCGCGCCGCGATGGCATCGGCGTCGACAGCAAAGAAGCGCGTGTCGAAACGCCGTGGGCGCCCGGGCGGCGTAATCGCGCGGGCGATGAAATGCACCGCGGCGAGATCCGGCGCGGCGCCCGACCGGGCGAATCTCGCCCATTCCTCGCTGGGCGGGCGGCTCGCACCCTCTCGCTTGCTTTGTTGGTGAGGACAGGCGGATAGAAGCTGATCGATCTTAGTCCCAAGCACAAGCCCGGTCTCCTCGAACACCTCGCGGATGGCCGCGAGCGGGAAGCCGCGCGATTTCTCCGCGCTCGGATAGCGCACCTCCTTCATCAGCCGCGCCTCCACGCGTTTGTCGAGCGGTGTGGCTGCACTCATGCGGCGGTCGGCGCGCTCGACCCGGCCACCTGGAAACACATATTTGCCCGGCATGAACTTGTGGCCGTGGTGGCGCCGCCCCAGCAGCACCTTTGGGGTTCGCCCGGCGCGATCGATCACCAGCATGGTGGCGGCGTCGCGGATCTTCACGCCCGGCAGGTTCTGCTTGATGTCTCCGATGGACAAGAACTCAGCGAGGCGTGCGTGCGGATCGGCGGTCATGGCGGACATCTGCTTTGACTTCAAAATCGGCTCTTCATTCGATAGCAAGAATTGAGGCGCGTAGCGAATCCGTCAAACGCGACACTGTTCCTCGCCAGCCGCAAATCGATGCCAAGGGGGCTCATCAATTTGAGCATTTGGCTTGAAGAAAACGGGCCTGGACGGTTCGATCAGGTTTGCAATTGCCGCCGTTTTCCGTTCGAGGCGAAACGGCGCCTGAACGGCCCTGAACCGCTCCACCAATCGTAATGCACCCGATCCGACCTCGCCGCGCAGCGGCGAATGGCAGCTAAGTGCAAGCGGCCGGGATGGCTGCTATGCGCAAAGCTGGCGCAAGTTCGATTTGGTGCGAGCCGGCAAGCCCCTAGGTATACGTCGAGTGTCTGCAGGAGCGCAGATGGTGAGGAAACGCCGTCCATGACCACCCTTGAAGCAGCACCATTGCGCATGAGCTGGCGCACGCCGGGCGTGATCATCTTATGCGGTTGCCTGATGGCAATCCTCTCATTCGGGCCGCGTTCCGCGCTCGGTTTTTTCTTAACGCCAATGTCCCAGGACAACGGGTGGGGACGCGACGTGTTCTCGCTGGCGCTCGCCATGCAGAACTTGTTGTGGGGTGCCGCGCAGCCGTTCGCCGGTGCGATCGCCGACCGTTACGGCGCACTTCGGGTGCTCGCCGGCGGCGCCTTTATGTACGTCCTCGGGCTCGCGCTTATGGCGCATAGCCAGTCGCCGGCGATGTTGGAGCTGTCGGCCGGCGTGTTGCTGGGCTTCGGGCTTTCGGGATGCTCATTCAACGTCGTGTTGGCAGCGTTCGGCAAGCTGTTGCCCGAACGGTGGCGTTCGCTCGCGTTCGGGGCCGGAACAGCTGCCGGCTCGTTCGGCCAGTTCCTGTTTTCCCCGCTCGCAGTTGCCTTGAAAGATGTTTATGGCTGGCAGAGCGCGTTGATGATCTTTGCCGGCCTGTGTGTAATCATGTTGCCGCTGTCGTTCGCACTCGCGACTGCGCGCAACGTGGCGACGACGGGCGCAGCGTCGCAGTCTCTCAAGCAGGCTGTCTCGGAAGCGTTCGCACATCGCTCCTACATGCTTCTCGTGCTCGGCTTCTTCACCTGCGGCTTCCAGCTTGCCTTCATCACGATTCACATGCCGGCCTATCTGGCGGACAAGGGCCTTTCCGCCACCGTTGGCGGCTGGACCATCGCGGTCATCGGCCTGTTCAACATCGTCGGCTCGCTGGCGTCGGGCTGGCTTGGCGCGCGGCTGCCCAAGCGGTACATCCTTTCGGTGATCTATCTGATCCGCGCGCTCGCGGTGCTCGCTTTCATCGCGTTTCCGGTAACCCCGGCAAGCGCCATCACGTTCGGCGCCGTGATGGGGCTGATGTGGCTGTCGACGGTGCCGCCCACCAACGCATTGATCGCCATGATGTTCGGCACGCGCTGGCTTGCCATGCTGGCCGGCTTTGCCTTCTTCAGCCATCAGGTCGGCGGCTTCCTGGGGGTATGGATCGGTGGGCTCGCCTATGAACGCACCGGCTCCTACGACGTCGTGTGGTGGCTCTCGATTCTGTTCGGGGTCCTGTCGGCGCTGGTCAACCTGCCAATCATCGAAAAGCCGATCCAGCGAGTCGCGGAAGTGAGGGTGGCGTAGGCGACCCCTGTTGGGCCGATCTGGCTGGCGGTCGAAACGCCCTAAAAGCGCGACGTGCCGCGGCATTCATGCCGGGGGTTTGCGAGCGCATCGGCCGCAATGGCGATTCCCACACGCCCCTTGAAGACGTGCGAACCTCCTCGTAGTTTTCTTGAGCTATGCCGCGCAAGCACACCGCAAGCTTCATCCTTGAATTGCCATTGAAGACAGATTCCGCAGATGCACGCCCATGCGCCATCATCCTGGATGCTGGCCGCAATGCCGGTAACGCGGTGCTTGGCGAACGATTGCGCCGTCTCGATTTGATGCGGAAATCGAGAGCATACCGTGCTGCTCGGAAGATGTCGCGAGGTCAACCGCGGTGCCCCGAGCGCAAAAGGACCTCGAACGAATTCAAGCGGCTGTTCGAGGCGATTGGATTTATCGGGCATGCGCTCCAGAAGTTCGCGCAAGGATGCCGGGATAAATGCTGGATCAGGGACCACCTTCCCGGTTACGTTGGCCAAACAGCGGCCTCGTGGGCCTTTAATGCGATCCTGCAATATCCATTTGGCAAGCGTGGGCGCCGCAAGTTCAGGCGCCGGGATCGGTACAATTCCTTTGAAAGCAAGGAAGCCAGGTCCGCCATCATCTGGCGGGACGGCGCCGTGCCGATCGCAGGGCGGGTGATTCCCGCAATCCCCGATCCGGCCGACGCGTGGCCGAGTGAGGCCCTCAAAGCGAGAACCAAGTATCGTCGTATCATCCGTCGAGATATCCGCAGCCGCGAGCGATGGTATGCCCAACTCGTTCAAAAAGGCCTGCTGCGCCGGGTGACGAAGCGCGGCGCCGTCGCTCCTAATATCGGCCCCAGCACTATTGCCGCTGTGGCGCATGGTGCGGCGCTGGCCGTTTTGCCAGTGTCGAGAGCCCCAGAGAGTGGCGAAGCACCGCGGCGGTCACTATGGCCAAGCGGTTGAGCTCCCCTCGCTTCAGCGAGGGGAGGCTTCGCGTTCCTGAGACCAGCGCACCGGACATCGCCATCGTGCTGGCGACCTATAACCGCCGCCACAGCCTGCCGCGAGCCATTGCGAGCGTGCTCGCGCAGGACGGTGTTCGCTTCGAGCTGATCGTGGTCGACGACGCCTCGCGCGACGAAACAGGCGATTATCTGGCGACGTTGCGCGATCCGCGCATCCGCACGATTACGGCCGACCGCAACGGCGGGCCCAGCGCAGCCCGCAATCTCGGCCTCAAAGCGGCGCGCGCCGGCATCGTGGCTTTTCTCGACAGCGATGACGCCTACCTGCCGCATCGCCTCGCAGCCCCGCTTGCGGCCTTTGCGAGCGACCCGGGCCTCGTCTGCACGCTCAGCTCGGCGATCCGGCACGATCGCAAACGGTCCCGCGAAGCGCGCATTCCGGCGACCCGGCTCGCCGGGCCGGCGTTCGAATGGGCGCTGATCTGCGATCTTATTCCGGTCGAAGCGACCAGCGTCACGGTGCGGCGCGAAGCGGCGCTCGCGGTGGGCGGGTTCTGCGAGCGGCTGCGGCTTAGCGAGGATCGCGAATTCCTGGTCCGGCTCGCCCGCCACGGCGCCGCCTTGCTTCTGTCCGAGCCGCTGTGGGAGAAGTTCTGGGGCGACGACAATCTTTCAAACGACTGGGCAAAGGCAGCGTGCGGGCTCATCGCCTATACGCGCGAACGCCCCGAAATCGCCGGGCGCTATCGCAAAATCGGTGCGTATCTCGCGACCAAGGTGCTGATCGCCGACCTGAGACTTGGCCTTTGGCGGGTGTTTTGGCGCGACGTGAAGGCTTTGCATGCCGTCGGGCTGCTCGACTTTGATGTGTGGCGCCTCATCCGCAGTCATCGCGAGGTGCGGCGCTATCGACGGGCGAATTCCCGGGCGCAAGCGCTTGCCGGGCTCACGGGCCCGCCGGTCGAGTGGAGATGAGGAAAGGGCCGCGCGCTGGTCGCCATCAAGGACTGGCGTGGGACAACGGCCCCACATGCCACACTGGCCACAGCGCTCTGGCGCGTTCTTTGAACGCCGCTTTCCGGTGCCAAGATCATTCACCCTAGATCCGTGAGTTGTACCGGCACGCGAAGCACCCCGGTGAACAACCGAGGGAAATCTGCGCCCGGGACTGCGAGGGGCGATGGTGGTAACATTATGCTTGGCCGGCGGATATGCCGTGTTGGAGAGGCGTCGACGGGTTGCGCTGACGCCCAACCCATCCGTGAACAAGTTCCCTTCGGGGTCGACTTTCACTCAACGCAGAGCAGCCGGGCAGATCAGGGATGCAATCCATGTG